>JABGPJ010000139.1:0-2853 GCA_018645005.1 Deltaproteobacteria bacterium
TTGCAGACAAACTACACCAAGTTATTTTTGTACGATCCCTTACTAACTGTCTGTTTTGCCGGAAACTTTCAACCTCTATCAAGCATTTTGAGTCCCCGATCATAGGCCTTGAGGTTGAGGGATACCTTGTCTGCAGGCATGGTGGCAGAGATCACTGCTTCAAAATCGTCTTTTTCGATGGGCAGTTCTCCTGTTGCGGCCACAGCACCCAGCAGCATGATGTTACCGTAGACCGGATTTTTCATATCTGCCATCGCTTCGTCCGTGGCGTTAATGAACCAGGATTGCCCTGAAATGTCATTGACGCGCTCCTCGATATCTTCGGGGGAGGGGTAAGTCTGTTCACCAGCGACGACTGCCATCGGGTGAATAGGACGGGTATTGCAGATCACTTTTATCTCCATATTGCCGTAATCTGCCAGCACCCGGATAGCCTCGGTTGGCTCCATTGCCACCACCATATGGCCCTGCCCCCGTAAGATGATGGGGGAGTAAGTCTCCTCTGCTGAGATCCGCAAATGGCTCATGACAGAGCCTCCACGCTGGGAAGCGCCGAAAGTCTCTCCAATGGTCACAAAATATCCCTTTTTCGAAAGCATCTTTCCAAGAATACGTGAGGCGGTTACATTCCCCTGCCCCCCCACTCCGGTGATGATCAGGTTATAGGGATCGAATTTCAGTTCTGCTTTTGTTTCATTCATGTCAACTCCTTCTTATCAATGGCACCAACCGGACAGACGTCTGAGCAGACACCACAGCCGATGCAGATCACATCATCTATTTTGGATACCTTCTTGACTGGATCCCAGACCAGGCCCGGACAACTGAAAACACGGGTACAGAGACGATTGCACCCACAGCTTTCGCCAAGGCATTTGGATTCAGTGACGGACATATCAAACCAGCGGGTGCCCTTTTTTTCCGGGCTCAGTGCACAGATCTGCCTCAGCACCAGTACCTTAACCCCCCCCTTCATCTTCATCAGATTATGGAGTGTTTCCTGTGTTGTTTTGAAATCAAATGGATCGGCAGTGAAGACAGTGGCGCCGATGGATTTACAGATCGATTCAATGTCCATCTGCACTGCCTCTTCTCCACGAACATCGGTCTCTGTTCCCGGATGGGGTTGAAAACCAGTCATAGCGGTACCACTGTTGTCCAGAACCACTAAGGTAATGTCTGATTTGTGGTGCACAGCGTTCACCAGCGCCGGCATGACAGCATGATAAAAGGTGGAATCACCACAGACTGAGAAAACAGGCTGATCCATGCCAAACTGCCCCAGTTTACCGAAGCCGCTGGCCACACCGGTTCCTGATCCCATGGCATGAAGGGTTTTCAGGGTGCTGAAACCGGCCGACCGTACGGCCATCGTGTAACAACCGATATCACCACAGACAAATCCCTCATTGTTATCCATTTTCAGCGCCAGGGAAATGTTCCAGAAAGAGGCCCGATGCGGGCAGCCTGCGCAAAAAGTTCCCTCACGAGCGGGAGCACCCAAAAAGAGATGGGTCACGGCCTTCTCTTCATATTCGGCCGGAAGTCCGACATAATCCATTTCCAGAATATTGCAGAGCGCCACTATGATAATATCTGGATTCAACTCCCCTGTGGAGGGGATGGATCCATCGCGCTTTCCGTAAAACTTCTTGATTCCAATCTCCTCGGCCAGTTCCATCCCCAGAATCTTGACACTCTCCTCCAGAAACGGAATGACTTCCTCCACAATCAAGACCTTGTTTGTCGTCCGCAAATGCTTTTCCAGCAATCTGGGCGGCAGTGGCCAGGTAGTTCCCAGCTTGAGGATGCCGACACGGTCCCGAAGGCCAAGTTGTTTGATGGCCTCCCGACTGTAGAGGTTGCAGGCTGAACTGGTAATGATGATCAGCTCCGGGTTGTCCGGTCCGGAATACGTATTGAAAGGGGAGGCTTCAAACATCTCCATGGCCTGTTGAACTTTCTGCTGCTGCAGTCCATGTTTGTAGTTCACCGGTGCACTGATTACGGGGCCCGTCTCAGGATCAAGCACAAACCCGTCATGTTTGAATGTGGCCTGCTGCTCGGTCGTTGGTAGATCCCCGAAAGTAACGGTGCCGCTTGCATGGGAGAGACGGGTCACACTACGTACTAACACCGGGCATTTGAGCGTTTCGGATAGTTCAAAACCCCATTTCGTCATATCCTTGGCTTCCTGAAAATCACCCGGCTCGAGAAGGGGGATTTCCAGCATGCGGGAGAAATGTCGGCTATCCCCCTCGTTAACACTGGACAGAGCTCCCGGATCTTCGCAGGGCAGAATTACCATGCCACCCCGCGTGCCGGATCCGGCCAAATGCAGGAAAAAATCGGATGCGACGTTGACACCATTCTGCTTGAGGACACAAAGGGACCGCAGGTTGGCGAAAGATCCTGCAGCAGCCACTTCCATGGCCACTTTTTCGTTCGTGGACCACTCCACGTACAGATTTCGCTCTTTTGAAACGCTCGCCAGGCTTTCAACGATCTCCGAGGAAGGTGTTCCTGGATAACCCGCTACCACAGCAACACCTGCTTCCAAGGCACCGCGGGCAATCGCTTCGTTTCCCATGACCAGGTGTCGTTCATCTGATTTTGGTTCTATTATGATTGACATGCCTCCTCCTGCTTTTGTTTTTCGATGGCTCTTTCTTGTTTGTTTCCGGCTCCCAATCTCAAATGTTCCAAACTTTCAGCCGGGAAATCGTCCAGTTCCAGGTATCCGGCTGCAACAGCCTCGTTAACCAGCTTTTCTCCCCTCTCGCTGCGAATAATCAGGGTGTTCCAATTCGATTTTCCCTCCAATGCGCCCACGGAAATATCGGACCACTTTGC
>JABGPJ010000139.1:2953-12773 GCA_018645005.1 Deltaproteobacteria bacterium
ACCAGAGACGCCGTATGGGCTGCAGAATATTTGGTTGAAACACATGCCAGAATTTCCTGAGTGCTCTTTGCAATCTTTGGAACCGGTAACAAACCGTCAGCACCTGTGAGGACAGCCCCTTCGATGACGTTTTTTTCCAAAGCAGCGACCAACAGCGCCGTGACAGTTCCCCCATTTTGGAACTGCTTTCCGGTCAGCGTTCCCCCTGCCTTTGCCGCTACTATCCGTTGATAAGTGCCCAAGGGACTTTCGCTATAGGATTGGCTGAAATAATTGTTTGACAGTTTTTCGAAATCAACGCCCGTCTTCGGGCATTGGGCATGACAGCGCCCCTGTTCCAGGTCACAGTCAAAAATCTTGGCGACTTTACCGTCGTGCACCTTGAAGTATGGGCAGATCCCAACACAGGCGCCACAAACCGAACACAGGTCCTTATCAAAGACCTGCTCGAAAAGCTCTTTTGATCCGGCAATTTGCATCAATGGTCCTCCACGTTAATGATGGTTAGAAAAAAATTGTTGTTGTGTCGTAGTTGAGAGAGCCTAATATTCGTTTCAACTCATAACCCAGGGTCGGCTTATCAATTCGTTCACCTTCTGTTTTCAAAATGTCCGGCTTTTGGGACTTTTGTAAACAGATTAGGTAACGTTATTGATAAACGATCCCCAAGTGTTTCCCATTAATGTAAAAGGAAACACGTCGCCCTATGCTAACAGCTTATGCCACAGCTACGTGATTCCTTAGCATTAATGGGAATCACTTGAGTTATTTTTGTACTATCCCTTACGTAATATGTTTGCCTCCGGGTAATAACCCATGCGCCGGGATATTTCCAGGCTTGTCTGAACCAGGATTGGCACAATCGCTTCGAGGCACTTGGCATCAAGAATACTCGGGGTACCCGACAGGCTGATGGCCCCCATGACCTTCAGCGAGGAATCGAATACAGGTGCGGCAATGCAACTCATTCCCATCAGAAACTCCTGGTTTTCAGTCGCATAACCATCCAACGGAATCATGCTAAGGCTCTGCTCGAGTTTCTTTCGATCTGTTATGGTAGTTGCCGTGAACCTCTGCAAAGGGGTCCGGTCCAGGTATGCGACCCGTTCTGTTTCGTCCAGGGCGGATAAAACGGCTTTACCGATGGATGAACAATATGCAGGAACACGCGGTCCGACCTGCTGGAAGATCAAACCCTCAACCGCTGGAAAGGCGTTGCGAGTGACCAGCATGGTATCCTTATCCCAGATGGCGATACGTGCGTACTGCCCCGTGTTTGTCGCCATGCGCTGGACCAAATCCCCGGCAACCTGATTGATCTTCAAGCTGCCCGCAAGAATGGATCCGAGCTCAACCACTTTCAGACCGACCGTATACTGCCGGGTTTGCTTGTCCTGACTCAGGTACCCCTCTTCCAACAAGGTCTGGACCAGTCCATGAACTGTCGGTTTGGGTAACCCGACAGCACGGCTGATATCGGTAATACTGAGGTTGGGACGCGAAGGAGAAAACAGGGACAGAATGTCCAGAGCTCTTTTTACAGATTGAATTGTCATATGAGAATGCCTTTCTATTCGGTAATGTCAAACGTTGTTCGATATGACAGATTATTGCCTTGCTCCTTAGATTTTGTCAAGGGGGAAAATGCGGGACGAAATGAGGGACGTTCTTGATCACTCCCTGACCTTTTCCTTGTCCGCAACTAACTTGATTTTCTGGAGATCCGAGCGGACATGCAGCTTAATTGCCTGCAGGAGTTCCCCGTTTTCGCCGTTCATCAAGCGGGTTAGTGTTAATATCGCGGTACCTTGCGGGATCTTTAAACGGTCGGAGACTTCCCCAACGGCCTGGATAGCGTCAAATGTCGACTCCATGGTTACCACTTGCTTGTGCGTTGCACGCTCCAGTACCTTGTAAAAATAGACATCCTTATCGTAATTGAATTCGGAAAGCACTTGCTCGGCATCCTTGGTCTTGAAGTAGATGTAAGCAAGCGACAGGGGGGTCCCCTGCAAATGACGGTTGACCTTCAACCGGGTCAGTAATTCCTTGTCACCGAAACCGGCGATCATCGGGTCCGTGAGATCAGGGGCAATGACTTCATTTGAATAGATCTCGACGGTTATCAGTTCTGGAAATGGATATTCCAGTGTTGTCGTACCTCTTATCCGCCAAGGATTTTGAATAGGGCTGTATTGTTTGACCCAGGTACCTTTACCAGCCTTGCGAGAGATCAACCCTTCGTTTATCAAACGATCAAGTGCCTTGCGTACGGTTGTTCGACTGGTAGAGAACTGGTCGCACAATTCCTGTTCAGATGGGATTAGCCTCCCGACTTCCCAGTGACCGGTCAGTACATATTGGCGGAACTTGTCTGAAAGTGTCTTATGGAAGGGTTCGGATCCTTTTCTTTTATTCGTTTCTTGATTATTTTTTGGTGACATTTTCCGTGGGGTAAAAAGGTGTACCTGTGTACACATTGTAAACATCAGGCCTCAGAGACACGAAACAGGATATCTCATTCTTCAAAATTTCCACTGACCAAATGGTTTTTCGCAGTGTTCCTTGAAGCATAAATGGATGTGAAGCAGCTCCTTTTTACGAATCCGATCCATCTCCACTTAACACGTAAAAGCAAATACCTATCATTCATTCTCGACTCAAAAACCCCTATTCATTAAATATCATCACATTTGCAATTAATTATGAATTTCTTAAACCTTACCTGATCATTTTTGCTTTGTGAAGCCTTTTTATAAATGATTGGCTTGTTTGCACCTTTTTTGTCTTTGTATCATAACTAACTGTTATATAGTGTTTATTGTTGATTTTCTAAATATCTGTTGACAGAGAATAATGCATTTGCTCAATTATCATTACATTACTTTTATACAGCATGTTATTTAAATTGAATCTGGATGCTGCATTTCAGTTGCAATTTTTCTGATTGCTGGGTTGTAGCCTGTTTAACCGGCAAATCGGATCCGCCTGATTGACATTTTCAAACGAGATTAACTGCCCCTTGCTGGAATTCTTATATAACACACATATCCATTACGGTAAAAACTGAACAATATGATCAAATATTTACTGTTGAGTATCATTGAACCTATATCAAGAGGAAAAAATGGGTTGGAGTACAAAAAGAAAAACCGGATTAACGCAAAGAAATGAGAAAAGTATTAACGGGTATTCGGTCATCACACCCAACGGGGGTGACGCTGCTTATCTTCTGGGTCCGGACGGTAAAGTGGTCAATTATTGGCGCTTTCCGTGGTATCAGCCCGGTCATGCCTATTTGACCCCGGAAGGCACTCTGTTGACCCGTGGAAGATTATTGGAGGAGACGAAAAATGGCTGGGAAATAGTACCGGATGCCGCTGACATCGCAGTGGAATTCGATTGGGATGGCAATGTGATCTGGAAGTGGGACAAGGGCGATATACATCACGGGTTTTACAGAATGCCCAACGGCAATACGCTTTTCATTGCCTGGACACCCATGCCGGAAGGACTTCGTGAGAGGCTTAATGGCGGGCTCCCACCAAACCAGATAAAAACCATTGTTGAGAAAGATCCGGATTTCATGGACTTCCTGCTGGATGGCATAGGCGTTGGGTTCCGACCAAAGAAAGAAGGTGGATTCAGTGAATCTATCATCGAGGTCGATCCACAGGGAAATATTGTAAAACAGTGGTTCGATTATGATCATCTGTCTCCTGAAGATACCCCCCTCTGTCCGCTCTGCCGAGGGGGGGAATGGCTTCATGCCAACTCAATATCAATGACGGCTGATGGTCATGTTCTGGTCAGTTTTCGTCAAGTCAGTCTGGTCGTTAAAATCAATTGGGAAACCGGCGATATTGTCTGGAGTCATGGTCGTCCGCACATCAGCCATCAGCATGACCCCACCGAAACTCCAGATGGTAATATCCTGATTTTCGACAATGGTACCCATCACCCCATCCAGGGTCGTACCAGTGTTGTCGAAATCGATCCTGAAACAAAAAATGTACTATGGCGTTATTCCGGTGAAGTCAGCTTTGATTTTATATCGCTGCACATTGGCGGAGCCGAGCGCCTGCCAAACGGAAATACGATGATCTGCGAAGGCGAGGGCGGCCGCCTCTTTGAGGTGACACCGGATAAGGAAATCTGCTGGGAATGGGTCAGTCCTTTTGTTCATGATTTTAAAGGAAAGCCAAACGTTCAGATTTTCAAAACCCGCACCTATGCTGCTGACAGCCCGGAGCTGACTGGTCGTGATTTAAGCGGATCTCACTGTGACGCTATTAATAAGCAATACAATCTCTAAAAGGGACGACCACGCAAGTCAAGGTCCTAATGAACGACTAGAAGATGTTATGAATCGTCACCTGTGTATCGGGTGTGGCATGTGCGTCAACCTCTGCCCTTATTTTAAGAATTATAAGGGTAAGACCAGCATGGTTTTCAGTTGCGATAAATAAGCGGGGCGGTGTTTCGCATACTGCCCCAAAACGGAAGTGAATCTGGATCAACTCAGCAAGTCGCTGGGACGTGGATCCTACCAGGGAGCACCAAATCGGGCTAAACGGCTTGTTCAGCTAACCCGGTTGCAAACCATTCTTATTAATTAGAAAGGAGGGAGTTTTATGATTCTCAAAAAAATGATGAAAGCGGCATTCGGTCAGGTTTCTCCCAACGCTACCCAGCGGAAATGGTAATGAATCTTCAACCACAGGAGGATTCCAGGTCCGGTTCTTTTTCTCACATTAGGTGTTCTTGAAATCTATTACCTGAATTAGTCTTTCCAGAGCTTTATTGCGTTTTTCAGCAGGCATTCGGCTTAAATTGAGCTGTTTCCATTGAACTGCGGGTAACTGGTCAATGTTGTTCAACCCCATTAAACTCCAGTCTGGTGTGCCCTTTTTAAAGCTCACCAGAAATTTTCTTTCCTCTAAGGTCATTCCGGAACGCAGTTTCTTGACTAGCTCGCTTCTCGTTTGTTCGAGTCGTTCCAGTGCAACTGGCTGCACAGTCATTCCTGAAAACTCGCTATCATAGATGCTGGAAATATCTTTAAAGCGCGGATCCAGGAGTTCAGAAATCGGTTTAGGATGACTGATGATATAGACCAGGGCTGTTTTCCGAATGACCTCCGGTAACCCTTCGTTATCCAATAGCAATCGAATATCAAAAAGATCTCTTGGATGTTGACGGTCCAAGGCAGCACAGATTTTACCACCATATAGATCTTCCATGGCTACGACTGGAACCTCCGCGTATCCAAATCGATCCTCCACAGATTCACTCACAGCTCTGAATTCAGGTTCAAATACAGTTCCTCGTAGAACTGGAGAGAGCTCCACCTTAATCTGTACATTGCTCAAACCAACTATCAAGCGCAAAGCATCTGCTTTATCTTCAAATGCCTTATGAACTTGAATACCTGCGATCGCTTGTTCAAGATACCCTGTGATTCTTGATAGCGCCTGGTGAATCTGTTCAAGGGCCTCTGTTCTGCTTTTGTAGGGAAGATAAACCAGATCAATATCAACTGAGAATCTGGGGATATCCCGGATAAACAGGTTGATGGCCGTGCCGCCTTTCAAAGCAAAACAGGATTCCTTAAATATCAGCGGCAGTGTGCGGATCAACAATTGTACTTGCTTATAATAAATGGATTCCGGCTGGATCATATCTCTTCTCCCGTCAAAGATTCAGGAACTGTGATTAGATACGATTTGTCCAATTTTCCGCCTTTGGCTATAACCCGTTTTCCTGAACCTAGGTTATAGTCGTCAACATCCAACCTGTCGCGCCAGGCGTAGCGATGCCTGTCAGCGAACCAGAAAAAAAGCCGCTTTACTTTTATATTGATACAACTTCTTAACAACAGAGAGAGCTTTTTTGGTGAAAGTTGGGTTAACCCCTGAATAATCTGATCTGCATGCTCAAAACTAATGGTGTCCGGAACCGCCATCAGTAGTTCTAGAAAAGCTTGTTCTGGTGATGACAAAAACATGGGGGGTACCGTTTCCATCCAGATTGATTCGGTCCAAGAAACGCCTTCGGGCCACCCCTCCCGCCATAAACGTTTTGTGGTTTTCCAGTTTATCGAAATGGTATCCATTTGATCGGAAAGCGTTTTCACCCATCTCGGACAAGGGACAGGACTGAAGAAATCCACTACCTGATGCATTCCGGGTTGCGTGTACTGAGCCATTCCATGAAGGCTTAAGGCGAATAATCCACCAATTGTCAAGGGGGAGGGAAGTAGTTGCGGTAATGAAATAGCCATGGGTTGCCACCCCAGCTTTGTGTCAGGATTGGTGTAAACCCCTTTGGTCAGCAGTTTCAGTTTTCCGCTTTTCACATAATTATCAAGAGTGTGAACACTGATTCCCCTCTCAATGAACCACTTGCGTGTGGCGATTTGACCGACTGGTAGAACAGACTTTTTCAGTTTTTCAAGAGGTGTGGTTGTTTGCATGGTTTAGCAACTTATTAAATCACGGCGAATTTTACCGTTACATTAAGAATTAGTAAACCAACTCTATCTGTTTTAGTTTAAAAAAGCAAAAAACAACGGCGTTATTCGCCGATATTTTGCAATTTTTTAAACTAGAGATTCGTGCTTATGTTTTTTAACTAGGCTATCAGGGGTTATTGAAGGTTCAGATACAAGAACTGTCGATAGGATGTTCTTGCCTGGAAAGCTGTATTCAAGCTAACCTTTCCCGCTATGAGTGCGGCAACATAAAGCGGAAAACCGACCGCATGAGCAACCCCAACGAAGATGACGGACAGCCCTCCATCTACACCATATACGCGGCCATGGCCAGGGTGGGAACATATTACGAATATTTCGTAGGTTTCGATTGGTTGACTCAATCGAATCAGGGGAAAGTTTGGCGACTAACTGTTTGCAACGATCTTAATTTCCAGGTGGCAATCCGTCACTCTTTTATGGTGAGGTAAACCTATAGTCACAGCCCAACAGAGACAATGATCAAATGTCTAAAATTTGTGACCAAGTGTCGCAAAACATCAACGCCTTGTATCTTCCCACCCCACTATTCCCCCATTCTTAACATCAAGAAAGTTAGGTACGTTGAGAAAACCCAAAAAGTGTTTCCCATTAATGAAAAGAAAACACGTTGTCATGCTGCGTATCTATTTCAAGTATGACCGATCTTTGCTGACTCGCCTCTGTCAGTGTTCATACCGAAGCCTTTTAACATTTTTTCGGGAAGTGGTTGGTTTGAAGAACGGGGTTCCCGGTGTCTCGGAAAAGACAGTCAGTAACAATACCATGCAGGTGAGGATGAGGATTTTGATCGGAGAGTTGCCTGACAACGTGTTTCCTTTACACAAATGAGAAACACTTGGATGGGCGTTATAAATTTACATCAGCAAATAATGGGTTTATGCAATGGTACCCCTTCTTTTTTAACACATGTGGTTCTGACAGGTTTTGCAGAAGTATTGCCTTTGTCTGGTATCTTTTCTCAAAAAGAGGGATGACTTTTTTAAAGCTGAGCTTCTTTTCGTCAATCCTTTCTCCCGCTTTTGCCTCAAGAAAATAGAGTGTATTACCAGATTCTACGATAAAGTCGATTTCAACGCCGTTTTGATCCCTATAAAAAAAGAGATTTGCTCCGGGCCTCAAATGAGCTGTTTTGACGAGCTCCATGAAAACGAGGTTTTCCCAGAGATTCCCCTTGTAGATGTGGTTGTTCCAACCGGCAAGATCTTTGATTCCCAACAGGTAGCAAACAAGTCCATGATCTGCAAAAAAAACTTTCGCTGATTTTGTCAGGCGCTTGCCAATATTGCGGTGAAAAGGAGGTAGGAAATAGACCAATCCGCTTATCTGCAATGCATGCATCCATTTTCTGATGGTTACGTCCGAGACGCCGACATCGTTGGAAATATCCTTATAATTAATTAATTGACCAATTCTGGCAGCCAGAACGCGAATGAATCTTTGGAAATCGCTTAGATTTCTGACTTCCATAATTGTTTTTAGATCCCTTTCAATGTACGTTCTAACATAACTCTCAAAGAAATCGTCCAGATCCATATCCGGATTACTCCAGATTTCAGGATAACCTCCTTTCCAGATAAATTCAGTTTGATTGTCAATGGGGCTGTTGCGCAACTCTTTTGCACTCAATGTTTCAAGTTGCAGAATGCTGATCCTTCCAGCCAGGCTTTCACTGACCTGTTCCATCAACTCGAACTTCTGACTGCCTGTCAATATCCACTTTCCATAGTTTTTTCTGTCTTTATCAACTTGAATCTTCAGTTCGCGAAACAGATTTGGCACGTATTGAACCTCATCCAGGATGACTTGGTCCTTAAACTGGTTTAAGAAAAAATCCGGTGAATCCGTGACAGCTTCAACCTGGTTTAAGTGATCAAAGGAGATCGTGTCGGCCTGTTTGAATTCCCTCTGAAGCAATGAACTTTTTCCTGATTGCCTGACGCCTGTTATCAAAACAACAGGTCGTGTTTCGGCAGCTTTCTTGAGTTTTTCGGTTAATAACCTGTTTATCCAGATTTCCATAATTAAGATATTTCGAACTTTAAGTTTGTTATTTCTTAAACTATCACTTAGAAATAGTAAAATATCTATTTTGGAAAGTCAAATCATAGAGGAGTATATTGGCAGGATAGATCTTTTTCTTCAAACAGAACTCTGGTTTTCTCTGGATTCATCTGCTCTTGTTAAACAGCAGGCGTAATAGCATCCCTAAAGATAATACCGGTTATAACATCAACTTCCAATTTAGAGATCACTACTCTTCATGTTGTAAAATTTAAAGCGGCGCGAAGCTGGAAAAAATGTAGCAAACCGTAATCCAGTTTTTTAGAATTCTTCTAAATATTATCCAATCTCTTTTCAATAGCTTAGGGTCGGCTCATAAATTACTTGGCATTCTGTCAGCAAAATGTCCAGTCTTTTGGGGACTTTTGCGGACAGTTTAGGCCAAGTTATTTATGAACGATCCCTTAATAACTAATTGAAATTATGAAATGATGTTATTTTGACGATGAACAACTTATATCTGTAGAGTTTTACAGATATACATAGTTAATATCTTTACTTCTATAAAGATATTCATAGCCAAAAACTTGAAATAGATTGAATATTCATTGACATAATCTTTATGCATGGATACTATTCAGTTTAATATTAGTGGGATAAAAAAACACTAACAGCAATAATCAAGTTCTTGGTTCCTGATTGTGCAGAACCATGATATTCAATCATTTATAAATTTTTCATATATATGAAAAGAATAGTTGAAGCAGAACTGGAAGAATGGAAGAATAAAAAACGCCGCAAACCTTTAGTCATTCAAGGCGCCAGACAAGTCGGAAAAACTTATACTATTCAGAAGTTTGCCCGGGAAAATTTTAAGTCGGTACATTACTTTGACCTTGAAGCCCTCAAAGCTGACCTGGCACCCGTCTTTAATGAGTCCAGTTTAAAAGCGGAAGACCTGGTTAAACAGTTAAGTTTTTTCACCGGGAATTCTATTGATTTTCAGGATGATGTGTTGGTATTTGATGAAATCCAGGCTATTCCAAGGGCACTAACAGCTTTAAAGTACTTCAACCAGGAGATACCGGAATTAGCTGTTTGTGTTGCCGGGTCTAACCTTGGTATTGCAATGGCCGCAGAGCCTTTTCCAGTCGGCAAAGTAGATATTATTGAGATGTTCCCATTGAGTTTCAAGGAGTATCTACAAGGGACCGGTGACCTTTTAGCCCTTGAGTTCATTGAAGAATTTTCCGGAGGTAAGACCAATGATTTGATACATAAAAG
>JABGPJ010000142.1 GCA_018645005.1 Deltaproteobacteria bacterium
TCTGGCCCCACTTACAGTGCAGTTATCTAATGGGGCACTTTGGAGCCAGCGGCTGATGCATCAATGTCGGGACTCTAACCAGAGTCGGAATTCTGAGATGAGCCCAGGAAAGATTTAAGACTGGATACAATCAAATCTTTCCTGTGACTTTATAAATAAGTTTTTTTTGTGGCTTCTATTTCAGCCGGGGTTCTTCGTCTTCTCTGCAAGACCCATATCATAATCAGCAGCAGTAGTGCTGGAATAAACATGATATGCTTGGCAGGACGATCCGCTTCAACTTGCAGTTTTTCGATTTTCCAATCAAAATCGAGTCCCAGTTTTTGAGCAATACTGTCAAATACGAGATTATCAACGATGATATTGCCGTTATCTTCAAATTTCAGCATCAACCCCGTAGCTTCCAATCTTGCTTTACCAGGTCCGGATGCACCCATAGGTAACGTAATAGCTTTTTGTTCAAAATCACCTTCAATATTCATTCCTGAAGCGACAATCTGCAAGCGACCATCTGCTTGAATTTTTTCAGCAGCTTCGTAGATTTTGGTGGGGGCCATATCAAAGTAAGGCGGATATATCTTGTCCCACCAGAAACCGGGTCTAAAAAGTGTAAAGGCGATCAATAAAAGTAAAACTGTTTCTACCTTCCTGTTTTTGGTTAACCAGAACCCCTGGGTAGCTGCAGCAAACAACAGCATCGCTACCGTAGCGCTCGCGATAACCAGCAACAACTCAAAAATCCCGTCGATGCCTATTAGCAATAGCTGCGTATTAAAAATAAACATGAACGGCAGAATTGCTGTTCGAATATCATAAGCAAAGCCCTGAATACCCGTTTTAATGGGATCACTATTCGCTATTGCAGAGGCGGCAAAAGCCGCCAATCCCACGGGCGGCGTATCGTCCGCCAGAATGCCGAAGAAAAAGACAAACATATGAACAGCTATCAACGGTACCACAAGTCCGGCTCCAGCACCCAACTCAACAATAACCGGCGCCATCAATGTGGAAACTACGATATAATTCGCCGTCGTTGGTAGTCCCATACCAAGAATCAAACAGATCACAGCCGTAAAGAGTAGGATCAGCAGCAAGTTTCCGCCGGAAATGAACTCAATCAATTCAATCATGACTTGGCCAATTCCTGTCAGAGTGACGGTTCCGACAACAATACCTGCAGCCGCTGTCGCAACTCCGATTCCAATCATATTGCGGGCGCCATTCACCATTCCATCAAAAACGTCGCTAAAACCCTTGTTAAAAGCTTCTTCATAATGGGACTCACCTCGGAAATAATTGAGAATCGGACGCTGTGTCAGCGAGATAAAAACCATTAATACAGTCGCCCAGAAAGCTGACAGCCCAGGGGAAAACCTTTCAACGATTAGACACCACATTAAAACAGCTAATGGAATCAGGTAGTAAAGACCTACCTTAATGGTAGGACCCGGTTCCGGCAGTTCCAGGATATCGGAATCAATATCATCCATTTTTAATGCAGGATAACGGGATGCAAATTTAAGCAGCCCGATGTAGACAATTAATACCAATGCGCCCACTATCCAGACTGAGGCATCTCCTGTAAAATCCTTTATCCAGCCAATTCCGTAGTAAACAACAAATCCCATGATGCAAAAACCTAATATCGTCCCTACGAAAGATGTCATACTCTGTAAAAAAGTTCGCTTTACCCGGCGGGGTAATCCAACCATATTCGCCTTACATGCCTCCAGGTGTACTATATACACCAGGGCTATGTAGGAAATCAGTGCAGGAAGGATGGCGTGTTTTATAACCTCAAGATAGGTGATGCCGACGTACTCTACCATCAGAAAAGCAGCGGCTCCCATAACCGGCGGCGTTAACTGACCATTCGTTGAAGCAGCAACTTCAACTGCTCCTGCTTTGGAAGCTGGAAATCCGACACGTTTCATCAGCGGAATAGTAAAAACGCCTGTTGTTGCTACATTGGCAATGGATGATCCGGATATAATTCCAGTTGTTCCAGATGCAAGAACAGCAGCTTTTGCTGGTCCGCCTCGCATGTGGCCGAGGAGGGAAAAAGACATTTTTATAAAATAGTTCCCCGCTCCTGCTTTTTCCAGCAACGATCCAAACAGGACAAACAGAAACACAAAACTCGTGGAAACACCCAGAGCAACCCCAAAAACACCTTCTGTTGATAACCACTGATGCGCCGCAACTTTATAGAGACTCTGCCCCTTATGTGAGATAATATCGGGCATGTAAGGTCCGGCAAATGTATAACCCAGAAAGACCATAGCTACAACCATCAGAGGGGGGCCGAGAGCACGTCGCGTTGCTTCCAGCAACAGGAGCATACCACACATCGCTATCACAATATCCAGGGTGGTTGGTAGTCCAGCTCTATCTGAAAGGGCCTCATAGAATATATACATATATCCGGCAGCAAACGCACCTGCAAATGCAAACAGCCAGTCCTGAATCGGTATATAGTTGCTAGGTGACTTTTTTAAAGCCGGAAATGCCGTATATGAAAGAAAAACAGCGAAGGCAAGGTGTATGGAACGAGCTTCGGTTCCGTTAAAAACGCCAAAATTGAACATAAAAGGTAATGGGGAGGCTAACCAAAGTTGAAATGTTGACCAGGCAAAAGGTATAAATATGAGCATTTTACCTGACGGTCCCTTTGGTTTGCGCGTTCCTGCTTCAGAATCAACCATCAATTGTTCAACTTTTGGTTCAGTCGCAGTCTTGTCTGTAGTATTATTTTTTTTCATCACTTGGTTCCTCAACGGAATCAATGGAAATCATTTTTGAGGTCCCTTCATTGAATAGTCAGACCCTGAAGTCTAGCTGACTGGTCGGCTTTTGACTGAATATGCAAGGGAGTTAAGACAGGCCTGAAAGCCTGCCTTGTTTTTCTACTTAAGTCCAGCTTCTTTATAGTATTTCAAAGCGCCGGCATGAAGCGGTGCGGAAAGACCATCTTTAACCATCTCTTTCTTTTTTAGATGATTGAAAGCAGGATGGAATTTTTTGAAAGATTTAAAATTTTCAAACACAGCTTTGACAACCTGATAAACGACCTTGGAAGAGGTATTTGTGGAAGAAACAAATGTTGCTCCAACACCGAAGGTTACCGTTTCCTGTAAATTACCTCGATACATACCACCCGGGATAGTCGCTTTACGATAATAGTCGTTATCACTGATCAGCTTTTCAACTTCCGGTCCGGTAACATTTACGAGAACTGAATCGCAAGAAGTCGTAGCTTCTTTGATAGAGCCGGAAGGATGTCCAACTGTGAAAACCATGGCATCGATTTTGTTATCACACAAGGCCTTTGATTGTTCAGCAGATTTTAACTCGGACGCGAGTTTAAAGTCTGCCTTAGTCCAACCGAGTGCCGACATCAGAACTTCCATCGTCCCTCGTTGTCCCGAGCCTGGATTTCCGATATTGACTCGTTTTCCTTTCAGGTCTTTAAAATCCCGAATTCCTGAATCTTTACGAGCAACAACCGTAAAAGGCTCGGGATGAACTGAAAAAACCGCCCGGAGATTCTTATTTGCACCTTGATTTTCAAATTTACTTGAACCATGAAAGGCATGATATTGCCAGTCAGATTGGGCGACACCCATATCGAGTTCACCCGCCCGAATGGTATTCAGGTTGTATACAGATCCACCTGTAGATTCAACTGAACAACGGATTCCATGCTGTTTTCTATTCTTGTTCACCAAACGGCAAATCGCTCCGCCTGTTGGATAATAAACACCGGTTACTCCCCCGGTTCCAATGGTAACGAATTCCGCACCAAAAGCCATATTAGCACTGATAACAAGACCAGCAACTGCCAAACTTGAAATCATTGCAATCTTTATTTTTTTAAACATGAATCTCCCCCAAAATCGATTAATAATAACGATGCCAATTGCCATCACTAAAAAACAGGTTTAAACCCGGCAAAACCCACGTTACTAACATTCCAGCCACGACTTGTCATCGTCGATCGGATCTCAATGACGCATTTCTGCCGTTCTAAATGGTATGCTCTTGTTTTTCTTAATGTCAAGGTTATTCATACCCCTAAATCCACTAACAAGATTTACCGTTCGACTGCCTCTTTGAAAAATGACAGATTTTCAGCAGCCTAAAGCATCGAAATGCACGGTTTTTCAGATATTTATAATAATGGCGTGTTGTTCCTCCAGTCAATCGGTTTTAAATGGAAAAATATCAAATTCCAGACGCACTGATCCTCTGCAAGTTGAGGGGGAAGTATGATTCGAAGGATTTTGTTTTGGGCATACCCTCAGGAACAGTTTTACCGTTTGAAGTTACAGATATTTTGGAAGATGAAGAATTAAGAATAGCATTTGATTTCGATGGGGTACTTGCAGATGACGAGACCGAAGCGATCTACAAAGAAAGTGGTTTGCCAAAAAGATGCATGATTATGAAGTTGAGAATTAAAATGTCCCTCATAATCCTGGACCATTGGCCGATATTTTTTAAAAGCTATCAATTCTTCAAAAATATGAAAATGATGCTCAAGAACAGAATTCTAATTATCAAAGAGTTCTAAGAACCGCCGTTTGATATCAAAAAAAGGGTTTACTTATCGATCATCTTTTTGTGTTATTCGCTTAGTTTTTGCAGAAAATAAGATTGTTTGATATAATAAAGTTGACATCAAACCCAATCATGGGCTGAATTAATTTACAAAATTGTTAACCGATGCGATCTCTGCTTGATGTTGTAGAGCAATAGATCTGATCTCATTCCTGGAACCATCACAGGACAGATGGTGTGAAACAGGACAACCTTAAAAAATGGGGTTAACATGGAACTGCAAAAAATAATCGTTCCGGTTGATGGATCGGAACACGCCATGAATGCTGCCAGGTATTCAATCAATCTGGTTAAAAAATTTGATTGTGAGGTTCTGCTGATCCATTGCCACAAAACATTCCCATCTTACCTGGGAGAACCATATTTTCAGAAAGTGGTAGATAAAACGCTACGTGAAGCCAATAAATTGCTCGAACCCTATCGGGAACTGTTCACCCAAACGAAAATCAGGTTTCAGATCCTGCTCTTTGAAGAACCGGCGGGTAAAGTCATCCCTGAGATCGCAAAAAACGAAAAAGCTGATTTGATACTTATCGGATCTCGGGGCAAAACCGATCTTGAAGGATTAGTCATCGGCAGCGTGACCCATCAGGTCTTGCATCTTGCACCCTGCCCCGTCCTGGTTGTTCGTTAGCAGAATATATCACTCTCTATTCTGCTCTTCTCATCGGCCCTATGGGTCGGCTAAAAAATTTATGATGGGTTCTCTTTTATACCCATGTTTTCCTCATCCTTGGTTGGTTACCCTGTATCTTTCCAGAAAACAGCAGGAAAACCTTGAACCTTTTGCTGGTGTGACGATATCATTAGAAGAATTTTTTTTTGAAGGATCAATTCGTCGAAGAGCTGGGAGAAAATCATGCGCACAATTATTGAGCCTTTTAGAATAAAAATGACTGAACCACTGAAGCTGATCTCTCGGGAAGAAAGAATCAAGGCTTTGGACAAAGCGTATCACAATGTTTTCCTGTTGGATGCAGAAGATTGCTGTGTTGATTTGCTGACGGATAGTGGCACCGGTGCAATGTCGGTCCAGCAATGGGCGGCAATGATGCTGGGGGATGAGAGTTATGCGGGCAGTAAATCCTGGAAGAAATTCGAAAGTACGATAAAAAAAATTACGAATATAAAATATGTTCTGCCGACACATCAGGGGCGAGCAGCAGAAAGTATTCTGGCTCAGACGAGAATCACCCAAGGTGATATTATCCCTAACAACAATCATTTTGATACAACCCGGGCAAATATTGAGTTTGCAGGGGCACAAGCGGTAGATTTGGTTTGTGATTCAGGATTGGATGCAAAACTCGATATCCCATTTAAAGGAAACATGGATGTCAAAAAGCTGGAACATTGCATCACGACTCATGGGAGAGAAAAAATCCCATTTTGTATGATTACCGTTACCAATAATACCGGTGGCGGACAGCCGGTTTCTCTGGAGAATATCAGAAACATCAAGGCTGTTCTAAACAAGTTTGATATTCCACTTGTCATTGATGCCTGTCGGTTTGCTGAAAATGCGTATTTCATCAAAGAGAGAGAAGCGGGTTATGCAGACAGGAGTCTACTGGAAATTGCCCAGGAACTCTTTTCATATGCCGATGCAGCAACGATGAGTTGTAAAAAAGATGGATTATCTAATATTGGTGGTTTTTTGATCTGTAATAATGAGCAATGGGCAGAAGAGTTTAAAAATGCCTTGATTATGAGAGAGGGCTTTCCTACTTATGGTGGACTGGCAGGAAGGGACCTGGAAGCTATCGCAGTCGGATTAATGGAAGCACTGGAGCTGGATTATCAGGTATACCGGCACGCAACTGTTTTGTACTTGAGTGATCGATTGGAAAAA
Source organism: Deltaproteobacteria bacterium (assembly GCA_018645005.1). Taxonomy (GTDB): domain Bacteria; phylum SAR324; class SAR324; order XYD2-FULL-50-16; family XYD2-FULL-50-16; genus JAHJRI01. The sequence continues at coordinate 6,473 of JABGPJ010000142.1, forward strand.
ACAGGCATTCCGTATGTTCGTCCCGCAGGTGGTCATGCGGTATTTCTGGATGCTAAAGAATTTGTACCCCATATTCCTCAAAGCCAGTACCCGGGAATTGGCCTTGTTAATTCTATCTATATTGAAGGAGGTGTCCGTGGAGTGGAATTGGGAAGTGTCATGTTTGGCCGAATTGATGATTCAGGGAAGGAAACCCCGGCAGCTTTGGAATTGGTGCGATTAGCCTTTCCAAGAAGGGTGTACACTCAAAGTCACTTTGACTATCTGATCGAAGTGATTGAAGAGGTATGGAAAAATCGTGGAAGTATTTCAGGCTATCAAATTACCTACCAACCCAAATACCTTAGACATTTTTCCTGTCACTTTAAAGTCATTCGTTAAACTTGTGAGGCTGGCCTGGTGGGATGGCTTAGATAAGCCGGTATGAGTCTTCATACCGGCTTCCATTTATGACAGCAAAAACCTATCGGACTTGAATAAGCTGAAAGGATTTTTTGATTTCCATTTCCCGGTAGGTTCCAAAAACTTCACCAACATCATTAAACTCAACACTGGATGCACCGACATAATCGACGTCACCACCGGCTTTGAGTATCTTCAGTCCTTTGGCAAGTTCACCCGGCAGAATCTTCTCGCCCGGTGCGTTGGCGACCATCATCACCTTGGACCTGATTGCGGAACGATTGGTAGAACCGGCTGCCTGCATGGCAAGTACGATTAAGGCTGCGGCGTCGTATGAAGTTGTCACGTACGGACCTTCACCATTAATCCCGGCCTTGGTTGCCATCTGGACGAACTTTGCCCTGCCTTCGCTCACACCGCCGGGGAGTGTACCAAAAGTACCGATCATATCATCACCAATTCTGTCGATAATGGATTGGCCTATCATGCCATCGCCAACCACGAAGCGTTTAAAGGCACCCGCATCCAGAGAGGCTTGAATAATACCCAGGCCGCCTTGATCTACGTAGCCTAAGACGGCTAATTCGTCTGCACCGGAAGCTGCCAGTGCCCCGACCTCAGCTGAATAGTCCGCTTTGCCGTCCTCGTGAGGGGCATTGATCGTAACCTTACCGCCGAGTTTCTTAAAGCCCGATACAAACGAATCGGCAAGACCTTTTCCGTAATCGTTATTGGTAAAAGTAACCGCGATTTTTTTAATACCACGATCAATAGCGACCTGTGCCAAAACTTGACCTTGTCGCGCGTCAGACGGTGCTGTGCGGAAGAAATAGCCTTTGTCCTTAATCGTTGACAAAGCGGGGGAAGTCGCCGACGGCGAGATTGTCACTACACCGTTGGGTACGGAGACATTATTCACGACTGCTGTTGTTGCACCGGAACAAGCAGCTCCCATAATGGCGACTACTTTGTCGGAGGTCACGAGGCGTTCCGCAACAGCTGTAGCAGCAGCGGCATCGACGCAGGTGGAATCTCCACGTATCACTTTGATCCTTTTACCACCGAGAAACAGGCCGGAGTCGGATGCTTCTTTAAAAGCGAGTTCTGCCCCTGGCGCCATATCCTGTGTCAGGGATTCAATTGGTCCGGTAAAACCAAGGATGATACCAACTTTAACAACAGAACTTTGAGCAAAGCCGGTAGCTGTCATCACAACCACAAGGGCTGCGGTCAAGAAAGTCTTTTTCATCATTTTTCTCCGGGTATGATTGTCATATTTGCCCAAAGGGCAGGTTAATCAGATCTACAGCCCCATCTTTCCGCACCGACTGTAGGTAAAAAAACAGACGCGAATGGATTACCCGCGTCTGTGGTGCCTATCGATGTCCTGTTTTTTCCGGTAAAATACCACCAGGCGAAAAGCGCATGACCAAGAGCAACACAACACCCATGACCATCAAACGCATGTATTGGGCGTTATCAAGCATCCGTGCGCGAAATTCGCTGGCCGGGTCAAATCCACTGGTTAATACATCCATTAACCAGATACCCACCGGCTCGGCTTCTATCCAAACAAACCAGATCAGAAAGCCGCCAAGTATCGACCCCAGATTATTACCCGAACCACCAACGACCACCATTACCCAGATCAAAAAAGTGTAGCGCAGTGGATTGTAGGTGCCGGGAGTAAACTGCCCGTCAAGAGTCGTCAGCATGGCTCCGGCAATTCCAACCACAGCTGAGCCAAGAACGAAAATCTGTAAACGACGACCTGTTACGTTCTTACCCATGGCCGCCGCAGCCGTTTCATTATCCCTGATCGCTCGAATCATCCGTCCCCAGGGTGAATGTAGCGCCAGGGAACAAAGCGTAAAAATGATCGTAAGCACGATCATAAACAGGCCTGCATAACAGAGTTTGACAAAAATGCCAGAGCCTTCCATGCTCAACATCCTCAAGGCATCCGCACGCTCGGTATTTCCCAGACCAGCCAGGGCACCTCTGTTGAATGTTTCGACCAGATCGATAAACCACGGGCTTTCCTGTAGGTCCAGTTCGAAAGGTACCGGGCGCGGCAAACCGGTGACATTCTTTACCCCACGGGTCAGCCAATCCTCGTTTTTCAACAGTGAGATTATTATTTCCGCTATCCCAAGCGTGGCGATAGCCAGGTAGTCTGTACGAAGGTCAAGTGTAATCTTACCAATTAACCAGGCGGCTCCCGCTGCTAACAAACCCCCCGCTACCCACGAGAGGATTACGGGCAAGCCCAGGCCGCCAAGGTAGCCGGTTTTGGCTGGATCAACCGCTTCGATTGCATCGCTTGCCGGACCATAGAAAGAATGAACAAGAAAAAAAACTGCTATGACGGCCAGGCAGGTGACGGTTTTCCGAAACAGACGCTCACCCCACGCTCGATATAATATTACAACTGCAATGCAACCAACAATCAGGGTAACGGCAGCCAGAGCCATTTGCCCCCCCCCGACTTCCAAAGCAGCAGAAACAGGAGCCATGGATACCAATAAGACAGCCACGCCACCGAGCGCCGTGAAACCCATAATTCCGACATTGAACAATCCCGCGTATCCCCACTGGATATTGACACCCAGGGCCATGATTGCAGAAACCAGACAAAGATTGAGTATGACCAACGCCACTGACCAGGATTGGACAAAACCAACAATGAGAAGCATGGCGGCCATAATGGCAAATACGATAAAAGGACGTTGCTTCGGTTTCATACCACTTTTCCCTTAAACAGGCCGGTTGGCGCAATCAGCAATACCAGCACCAGAATTATGAAAGAAACTGCGAACTTATATTCAGTAGACAACAGTTGTACAAGGGTTTCAGGTTCCATACTTTCCGGCAGTAAATAGATCAGGAATTTCCTGTATACATAAGTCAGACAGACCTCTGAAAAAGCGATGATAAATCCACCGGCAATCGCGCCAATCGGTTTTCCCAAACCGCCAACGATTGCCGAAGCAAAAATTGGAAGAAGTAGCTGGAAAAAAACAAAGGGTTTGAAGCTCTTATCCAGACTGTATAGTAGGCCCGCGGTTGTTGCCAGGACTGCAGTTAGTATCCAGGTGACTCTGACAACCGTATCCGGGTTAATACCGGATAGCAGTGCAAGTTCCTCATTATCGGAATAGGCACGCATTGATTTTCCGGCTTTGGTCTTCTGCAAAAACCAGAAAAGAGCCGCAACCAGTAGCATGGTTACTACAATTGTAATAAGTTGGGAGCTGCGTAATGCCAAACCTTCGCTGAGACCAGCCCACTTTTTGAAATCACGGGCCTTAAAAATAAAGCGCGCGCCATCAGCGAAATTTTGGTCTTTGGGGCCAATAATGAATCTCACCAGACCGGTCATAACAAACATAACACCCACCGACAGCATCACAAAAGTAATGGGTTTAGATTTGATTCGCCGGTAATAACGATAAACCAACCGGTCAGTCAGTAACAGTATAACGATGGTAAAAAGTATCCCGACAGGCAGGGCGAGCAGTGCCGTAGGCAATTGTCCGAAGCTGATCCCCAGGGACTGAAACCACCAGGTGAAAAGAATCGTCACCATGGCACCAAACGCCATTGTATCACCATGGGCGAAGTTGGAAAAACGCAGAATACCGAATACCAGCGTTACACCCAGGGCTCCCAGCGCCAGCTGCGAACCGTAGGTGATAGCCGGTAGAACAACATAATTGCTCAGCAATATCAGTGCGTTTAAAAACTCTGGCCCCTCCGTCATGTTTCAGCCTCCCAAAAATGATCTGCGCACTTCGGCGTTGGCGAGCAATTCAGACCCGCTGCCGGTATGACGGTTCTTTCCCATGACCAGGACGTAACCTTTATCGGCAATTTGCAGGGCTTGCTTGGCGTTTTGTTCCACCATTAACACAGCAACTCCCTTGTCCTTGACTTCAAGAATACGATCAAATAATTCATCCATGACAATGGGGGACACACCCGCAGTTGGCTCATCCAGCATCAGCACAGATGGTTTTGTCATCATGGCACGACCCACAGCCACTTGCTGCCGTTGACCACCGGACAGGTAGCCTGCCATCTGCTTACGTCTCTCCTTTAAGATAGGAAAAAGTTCGTAGATCTCTTCCATCGTGCCTGAAATGTCATCTGTACGGATAAAGGCCCCCATTTCCAGGTTTTCTTCCACAGTCATTGTTGTGAAAACATTATCGTTCTGCGGTACAAAGCTGAGACCGGCTCCAATGCGGGCTTGAGGAGTCAATGCGGTGATGTCCTTACCATCCAGTTTGACACTGCCGTGATGCATTGTGAGCATGCCAAGCAGAGCTCTCATGGCTGTGGATTTGCCGGCACCGTTGGGACCGACAATGACTGCTATTTCACCTTGATCGACAGCTATTGTGCAGTCAACTATGATATCCGGGCCGCCATAGCCTCCGGTTAAGCCTTCTCCAATTAAGTAGCTCATACACCGCCTTCCACTGAACGGTCAGCGATCTTGTCTCTATGCTTCGAACGTCGCCCGAGGTAAGCCTCGATCACCTCCTCATTGCTGGTCACTTCTTTGGCTGTACCTTGCGCAAGCACCTGCCCTTCCGCCATAACAATGACTGGGTCACAGAGCTTGCCTATGAAATCCATATCGTGTTCGATCATGCAGAAAGTATATCCCCTCTCTTTGTTAAGCCGCACAATTGCCTTCCCAATCTCTTTGAGCAAAGTGCGATTCACGCCGGCACCAACCTCATCAAGGAGCACGAGCTTCGCATCAACCATCATGGTACGCCCCAGTTCGAGCAGTTTTTTCTGACCCCCGGATAGATTGCCTGCCAGCTCATTGGCGAGATGACTGATTTTGAGAAATTCAGTCACTTCTTCTGCTTTGTGACGGATTCCGCGCTCTTGCTCTTTGATTTGGCGGCGTCGTAACCAGGTATTGTAAATACGTTCTCCAATCTGATTAGGCGGCACCATCATCAGGTTTTCCAGCACAGACATGGTTGTAAATTCGTGGGCGATTTGAAACGTGCGCAGCACGCCTTTTTCAAAAAGTTGATGTGGCCGTAAGCCGACAATATTTTCGCCCTGTAAAAAAATTTTACCAATGGTCGGTTCAAAAAGTCCGGCAATTGTATTGAACATTGTGGTTTTACCGGCACCATTCGGACCAATCAGGCCAGTAATGCTACCTTTTTCGATTAAAAAACTTGCATTATCAATCGCCCGAATCCCTCCAAAATGTTTCGATACGGAATCGATTTTTATCAAGGAATACCTCCTGAACAAGCTATGGCCCTTTCTGGGGAACATGTTAATCCCTTAAGGGTCGGCTCAAAAATTACTCAAGTGTTTTCCCCATTAACGGAAAAGGAAACACGTTGTCTTGGCATTCTGTCAGCAAAATGTCCTCTCTTTTAGGGACTTTTGCGGGCAGCTTTAGGCCAAGTTATTTTTGTACGATCCCTAAAGGGGATTTGTGCCGCGCAAAAAGCTTGGACTCATTATAGAAAAATAAATAATGATTACGCATTGAACGCTAACCGTTAAAACTCAGTCTCTCAATGAAAACACGGGTAAACTATAACAAAGGCTTGGTTTAAAGCAAAGTATTTTGTTGTTTTTTATTGTCGACAGGTGATTTCTTATGAAATGGCCTAAGGGTTCGGAAATAAATAACTTGGTTTTTTACCCACGTGGAGAAAGTGTAT
>JABGPJ010000004.1 GCA_018645005.1 Deltaproteobacteria bacterium
GGGTGCGTTCAAGGCTGCTGAAATTATAGGTCAGAATTCTGCCGGCCTTATAACGGACTACATGATCGATACCGGAGAAAATACGGTATATGGTCCAAGACACTATATTACAACAGGCATTCTTTATGCCATGGAGCCCCGCCAGCCCATTCAGCAACTCCATGAAGTCAGTGGGCCGCTGATGTTTTGGGCTGCCAACGAATCAGGGGCTATGAAAAATTTTGTGACTTCAAAAGTTCTGAGAAGCATTGGTGACAGGTTCTGGGGTTCTAAGATGGCAGCCGACTTTTCCACATATGAAGGTAAGGCTCTGGCAGCAGCAAAAATACAGGACAGGCAATATGCTAAGGAGGCTTTGATACTTTGTGATTTTTCATGGCCCATCATCTTCAGCCCTGTAACACCGGACCACGCGGGTGACCCGACTCTTGAATCCAGGATTTTCGAGGCCATAACCGGACGGGAAATGGATGAAACCGGTCTGTATCATATCGGGAAACGTCTTTTTAATCTGCAGCGGTCAATTTCAATCCTTGAAGGCCACGGAGGGCGTGAACATGACCTGTTGCCCGAATTCTGGTTTACAACACCCCTTAAAGGTGATTCCCGCACGAAACTGTTTCCCGGCACCGCTTGCATGGTTCCCGGCAAGGATGGAGAAGCTTTTTCCCGTGAAGGCATGGTCGTGGACCGCCATGAATTTGAAAAAATGAGAGACGAGTTTTATAAAATTCGTGACTGGGATGTAACTACCGGTTTACAGACTGATAAACAGCTTAAAGCATTGGACCTGTCAGATGTGGCAGGCATAATGAAAGAAGACGGTCTGCTGTCTGTTTGAGACCTTTGCATAACATCACTTTTTACCCGATTTCTGCGTCATGCTTAAATTTTAACCCTCGAAATACTCAATGTATTTCTCTGGTTAAAATTTTCGCTTTCCCCCGATTAAAGTCCGGGATCTATGACTTGAACTCGAACAAAAATGAACGTTTTTCAAAGGTCTCTGTTTGATTTAAATAAACAACTTCAACCAAATAACCCAGGGAGGTTCTTATGATTATTGATACGCATTATCACCAGATTCCGGCAATGCCCGATGAAATGATAGGAGCGTTGTTGTCGGATATTACCCGGGCTCTTAAAATCATGAACAAAAAAATTGATATTGATGATTTAATTGAAAAAGCAAAGGCAAGCTGGGGTGATCCCGACGGAGAAAAACTTATAGCCGGGATGGATGAATCCGGAGTTGATTATACAGTAATCTGTGCGATAGACACTATTGAAGGTGGAGCAATTACTACTGAAATGGCCCAGCTTCAGAATAAAATGGTGGCCGATGTTGCACGAAACAATCCTGATCGTGTTATGGCACTTGCAGGTATAGATCCCAGAAGAGAAAATGCTGTGGACATGCTTTGTGAGTGTTTTGACGACTTCGGGATGCGAGGCGTTAAATACCATCCTGATTTCGGATTTGATCCGTCAGGACCTGAATCATACAAATTACTTGAGGTATTAGAAAGTAAGGGAGGAATCCTTTTATCCCATACAGGCCCGCTTCACCCGCCGTCAAGAAGTAAATATGCGGAACCGGTTCTGCTTTCTGATATTGGTGTGGATTTCCCCGACCTTAAGGTTATTGCTGCGCATATGGGTTATATCAACTGGCGTCCATGGGCAGCCCTTGCTACACATCAGCCCAATCTTTTCGGTGATCTTGCCATGTGGGATGTTTATGCATTTGGTCGTTACGAACTGTTTTGCCGTGAATTGAGAGATCTTATAGACTTTGCGGGTGTAGAAAAAGTATTATTCGGAACAGACAACCCCATATTCAGCATTGTTCGGCCAACAAAAGACTGGATTCAATTAATTAAGGATCTCCCTGAAAAAGCACCGGCAGGTATAAAATTTACCAATGAGGAGGTAGATGCCATCCTCGGCGGGAATGCTGCAAAAATACTGGGACTGACATAAGATAGTCCCTGACAGG
>JABGPJ010000145.1 GCA_018645005.1 Deltaproteobacteria bacterium
AGATTGAGCATTTTCATCGTGGCTTCGACGGCTGCTACAACCTGATCTGAATGTACTCCTCTGGTTTTGAAGGTTTTTTCCCCATCATGCCAGGTGATCACACAATCTACCAGGGCGCTGGTTTGTCCTCCTTTTGGAATTCGAGTCTCGTAATCGGTAAGCTTGGGGATGCTGATTTTCTTTCTGGTCAGCACTTTTTTCATCGCTCTGATAAAAGCGTCATACCCACCGTTCCCGCCACTGGATGCGGTAAAACGTTCGTCGTGTACCTGGACGTGGATACTGGCAGTGGATTCCAGATTAAGGCCACTGGTGATTGTGCATGTCAGCAGACGGATATACCCGTAATCATCATTTTCCAACACATCTGCAATGATGATGGGCAGATCTTCGGTGGTAATGCGCTTTTTTGAATCTCCTAATTCTACAACCCGTGCCAGAACCTTTTTCCGGTTTTTGGGCGTTAAATGTAACCCAAGTTCTTCCAGCTTTTTTTCCAGAGACGCTTTCCCACTCATTTTCCCGAGGGCATAACTTCTTTTCCGGGCAAATCGTTCCGGTCTGAGTGTGCCGTGATATAGGGCTCCTTTTTTGTCTCCATCAGCATGAATTCCGGCGGTTTGCGTGAAGACATCCTCTCCCACGATCGGTGTGTTATCGGAGACCCGTTTGCCGGAAAAGGAAGCGACCATATCGCTGATTCTGACAAGCTGGGATTCGTTGATGGAGAGTGACATCCCCATCTTATCCTTGAGATTTACAGTGACTTCAGCCAGTGATGCGTTTCCGGCCCGCTCTCCCATGCAGTTAACAGTGCAATGGATCGTGCGTATACCGGCTTTAATGGCTATCAGCGCATTGGCTGTTGCCAGGCCGTAATCATTGTGCGGATGAAAATCAAACTCAACATCGGGGTACCTGCGGATCATATCTGAAAGGCTTTCAAACACCTCATCCGGAGATAACACACCCAGTGTATCTGGTAACATGAAGTGCTTTATATCTTGATCCAGCAACTGATCCATCATTTTGTAAACATAGTCGGGGCTTTTGAAAATTCCGTTTGACCAGTCTTCGAGATAGATGTTCACAGATACATCTTTTTCATGGGCATAGGCGATGGTTTTTTTAATATCTTTGACATGCTGATTCAGACTTTTCTTGAGCTGCTGACGGCAATGTGCCCGACTTCCCTTCGCCAGGAGATTCAGAACCCTTCCCCCGGCACCGGTGATCCAGTCGACGCTTTTATGATGATCGACAAAGCCGAGCACTTCAACTCTATCGATAAATTTTTCCTTTTTTGCCCAGCTGGTGATATTAACCACCCCCTCCAGATCTCTTTGTGAGACATTCGCTGATGTAATCTCTATCCGATTGACACAGAGGGATTGTAGTAAGGCTTTCGCAATATTTGATTTTTCTGCGGGTGAAAATGATACGCCCTGCGTCTGCTCTCCATCTCTTAATGTGGTGTCAAAAATCTCGACGGTATTGTTTTTTGATTTCATGTATCAATTTTTTAGAATGTCAATCCCAATGGCGAATATTTTCAAACTTTCTGATCTATTCACTAATCCTTTAGGGATCGATCATAAATAACTTCACATAATCTATTTGCTAAAGCCCCAAAACACTGGACATTTTGCGAACAGAATGTGATAGCAACGTGTTTCCTTTACATTAATGGGAAACACTTGACTAATTTATGAGCCGACCCTTAGTAAAAATAACAATACTCCATAGTATACTCAATTTCTTATCTTCCTGTTCAATTATCTCCTCAAATCCATTTCATGTCCATCTTCTTTATGACAAAAAGCATTTCTTCCGAAGGATAATGCGCTTATTTTGGATAGATAGTGCAGATTATCGTGTCGATTGGCTTTTTTTGATTTTTAGGCACCTTTGTCGTTTTCTTTTATTTGGTCAGTCAGGTATGGTAGGTGGCAGGAGCAGACAGTTAAAAATTCGTCTTCTCAGTTGATGTCTCCATGCATTGTTGTACCTGACAGGGTGCCTGGATCGAAATGGGAAAATGGTGATCAGCAGGTTTTTCACTGCTGCTCGGGATTTCGCACCTGGTTTTTTAGATTGGGTGGATTTCGGATTGATTTGAGGAAACAGTAGGTCATATCGATGACAACGTATTACCGGGGGGAAAGAGTTCGTAAAATCATTCATTTGGATATGGATGCATTTTACGCGTCGGTTGAGATAAAGGATAATCCGCGCTTGGCTGGACTGCCTGTCGCAGTTGGTGGGAGTCCGCAAAGCCGCGCGGTTGTTTCTGCAGCAAGCTATAAAGCACGAGAATATGGCATTCGGTCAGCAATGCCATGCTCACAGGCACAACGGCTGTGTCCGGATGCGATATTTTTGCCACCGCGCTTTGAAAGGTATAAAGAGATATCTGGGCAAATCCATCAGATTTTTAGAAATTACACTCACCTGATTGAACCTTTATCGTTGGACGAAGCATGGCTTGACGTAACAACAAACCTTGTCAACAGCCCTTCTGCGACCTGGGTTGCGATGCAGATTAAGCAGGACATAAAGGATCAATTGGGCTTGACAGCCTCTGCCGGCGTTTCATACAACAAATTTCTAGCCAAAATTGCCTCTGATGAGAAAAAACCGGATGGTTTGTTTGTGATCACGCCTGAAAATGCGGCCTCTTTTCTGGAGACGATCCTGGTCAGAAAAATACCAGGTGTAGGGAAAATAACAAATAAAAAACTGCAGCTGTATGGTATTGAGAAAGGTTACCAGCTGCTTGAGAAATCGGAATCGTTCCTGATACAACGTTTTGGAAAACTGGGTGGTCACCTGTATCAGATTATCCGAGGAATTGATGAAAGACCTGTGCAGGCTTCACGCGAAAGAAAGTCCGTTGGCATCGAAACAACTTTCGCTGTGGACCAGTTATATGGCGAAAAACTAATGCAGGAACTGATACGGTTGTTGGAAGGCCTGTCTAAACGATTGAAAAGAGCTGAAAAAAGAGGAAAAACCTTTCATCTTAAAGTGAAATTTGAGGATTTTAAGCAGATAACCAGAAGTATCACCCTGAATACATTTGATATCACGGAAGAGGCTATCTCACGGCTGGCGCATCAGAAACTGTCCGAAATCTGTTTGGTGGAATTTCCACAGAAAAAAATCAGACTCCTGGGGGTTTCTCTTTCGAACTTTATTGACCAGAAAACCCCTGACAGTGACAACGTTCAGCTGGACATATTCCAATTTTTAAAATCAAATTCAGCCGATGTCGGTTAGTTTGATGATGTGAATCGGTTTCACTTTTATGATCCCAGCTGCGACTGCCAGTTGATCACCCAAACCACGAACCCTGTTTAAGCACTCGAGAATGAACAAATTGCTGCACTTTTCAATAATTGAACAGATTACGGGTGGACAATGGCTGGCGCCACCACCGGATCCTGGCCTTGAACTGTTGGCAGGGGCTTTCGACACACGTTCCCTGGACCAGGCCGACATATTTTTTGCCTGGCAAGGTGAAAACAGTGATGGTCACCGTTTTCTACAACAGCTGGAAGGATCCGGAGTTAAACTGATCATTGTTGAAAAAGAGGTCCCACGGCTGCGTGATATTGCCATCTTGAAAGTCCCCAGTTCGTTGGAAGCGCTGCACAAACTGGCGAGATATCTTGTAGATAATTTTGCAGGGAAAATTGTCAATATTACGGGATCGTCTGGAAAAACAACCGCTAAAACCTGGTTAACCCACTTGCTGAAAGACCACTTCAGGCTGCTCAGCAACCCCGGGAGTTTCAACAATCATATTGGCTGCCCGATCACTATTTTGTCTCTCAACCCCGGGCATAATCTGATGATCCTGGAAATGGGGTCTTCCGGTTTGGGAGAACTGGAAAGCCTCAGTGCAATTGCGCCTGGGGACATTACTCTACTACTGAATGTCGGTCATGCCCATTTGGGGAAATTCAAAACACTTGAAAACACCTATCGGGCCAAAGCGGAGATTTTTTCCCATCAGAGAAATGGTGCGGTATCCATAGTGCCACACGGCGATCAAAGACTTATCCCGTATTTGCCCGTGGGTCCGGTTCAAACTTTTGGTAAAGCGTCACCTGAATATGCCTATCGAACGGTTTCCATCGATCCTGAAAAAAAGATGCAGAATATCCTTTTTCAGACACCGTTCGGCGAAAAAACGGTGAGTGTCGGTCAACTGGGGAACTATGTTGGAGAGCTGCTGTCGGCCATTTTGGCGGTATGTTTTAATTTGGGTCTGTCCTGGCAGGACATCGAAGAAAGGCTGCAGTCACTTCCCCAGGAAAAAGGTCGTTCGACATTTCTGAATGGGGTCAAGGGGACGCTGTTGCTTGACGATACATACAATGCCAATCCGGAGTCGATGATCAACATGCTTGAGACCATTTGCAGTCTGCAGATGGAACAGTATATTGGTGTGGTCGGTAACCTGGCTGAACTGGATGCGGATCTCAGCGAAAGCGCCGCTCATATTTTGTCAAATCTGCCGCATAAACTGACCGCTCTTTTTTTAAGCGGAGAGTCCGGGAAAATTTTGACCCCGCTGATCCGGAAACAGAAACCGCAGCTGAAAACGGTGTATGCGCCATCGGTGCGTGAAATCATCGATCAGCTGCAGCCCATGCTGAATCATAAAACCGTTATCGGCATTAAGGGATCGAGAAGTTCCCATATGGAGAGAGTGGTACATGGGCTGTCCGGAACTCGGTTTTCATGTGTCTTGAATACCTGCGGGCGGCTGAATCGCTGTGACATCTGCGATCTGTTTGGTGCCTCTGCCTGACCGGCTAAATTACAACTCTTCCTCCGGTTCGGCGGCTTGCTCGGTGCCATCCTCTTTGGTTGGGGTGTTGGATGGGATGGACGTACCGGGCGAATTCCGATGGCACTGAGTCGGTTCGGTACCGCTTTTAAAATATTCAAAACGGGTTTTACCGCCTGCATTGCAGTCCAGTAAGCCGGATTCAGTCACTATGCGGACCATATTAATGCCATCCGGCTGCCCAAAAGGGTAAATGGGCATGGTCGCGGTGGCGTTTTTCATAAAATCAACCCATATAGGTAGAGCCGCTTTGGATCCGGTTTCTTCGTCACCCAGGGTGTGCCTGTTTTTGTCAAAACCCACGTAGACACCCGTGATCAGCTGGGGAATATAACCCATGTACCAGGCATCCGCATAGTTATCCGTGGATCCGGTTTTACCGGCAGATGGGCGGTTGATGGCTCTGGCCCGCCATCCGGTACCTCTGACGACCACATCTTCGAGGATGTTGGTCATCAGAAATGCGGTCTCTTCTCCCAGCACCCGTGAGGGTACAACCTCTGTCTGCTTTTCCAGAATCACCCCATCACGATCAACAATTTTTGTGATATAGACCGGCTTTAACAGCTTGCCTCCATTGGCGAAAATGCTGAATGTCCGGGTCATTTCTTCCAGGGTTAGGGAAGAGGACCCCAGCACAATGGAAAGGTCGTCTTCAGGCAGGTTTCCGGTAATACCGAGTTTACGGGCATGCTGAATCACTGCTTTTGTTCCCAGCTCTTTGGTCAGACGGACTGCAGGAGAGTTTTCACTTTTCACCAGCGCTTTGCGCAGTGACATCTTTCCGGAGTATCTTTTCGAGTAATTTTTCGGCTTATATTTCTCTTCTCCTTCACCGACAAAAGGGGAGTCATCCAGCAAACTGGCAGCCGTAAAGGAGCTCTCCAGTGCCAGTGAATAGACAATCGCCTTAAAGATCGATCCGGTCTGGCGTTTTCCCTGTATCGCACGGTTGAACTCACTGTCCCGATAGTCGAATCCACCTGAAATAGCTAGAACCTGGCCATTTTGAGGATCCATCACGAATACAGCGCCATTGGCAATGGGTTTTTGAGTGAGTGTCAGAATGAATTCGTCATTATCGTTATCAAAGTCCTGTATCTCCAATTCAATCACATCCCCCATTTTTAGGATCTCGTTAAAATCCTTGAGCACATTGCTCCAGTCCGGTTTATGATTGAAATCAACTGGTCGGGCCCATTTCATAGCCTTTACTAAAAGGTTACCTTGAAAATCCCCCAGATTGACCACCGCCTGACTCTTTCTGACCTCAGTGACAACCCCCAGTACATTTCCGCCAATGATGAACTTGTTTTTCTCGGTCGTGGCTGCGATTTTTTCATTAAAAAGACTCAGGGCTGTTGACTTGATCTCTTCGTCTAGAATTTTGTACTCCTCACTGTTCCAGCCTTTATCGTCCGAATACAGATCAAGGCCCAGCTCCTCATCCACCTCTTTTAAAACATTTTTTTGGGGACCTCGGTACCCCTGTCGGCGATCATGTGCGACCAGTCCTCTGTGCAACGCATTCTGGGCATAGATCTGTTTACTCAAGTCCATGCTGGTATAGACTTTCATACCACCCCGGTACAACAGGGCCCCTCCATACTTATTGTATATGTAGCGCCTGACATGTTCGGCGTAGTAGGATGTCTCGTTGTAGTCGATCTCTTTGTTCAGTTTGAGCTCAATAGGGGTCATTTGCTCACGAAGCATCTCGGCTGTGGTGATATACCCGAAATCATGCATCTTTGTTAGAACCAGGTTTCGTTTTTTTGTTGCTCGTTTAATACTGGCTGTGGGAGCGAGTCTGGAAGGCGCCTGGGGAATACCAGCCAACAATGCCGCTTCCGGTAGTGTCAACTCCTCAACGTTTTTGCCGAAATAGCTCAGGGCAGCGGCTTCAATGCCAGCGTTACCGTGTCCGTAGTTGATTCTGTTCAGATAGAGTTCAAGAATCTGGTTTTTTGTAAACTGGCTCTCAATTTTTAAAGCCAGGAGAATTTCCTTGATTTTGCGGAGAATTTTCTTATCGCGGCTTAATAGAAAGTTTTTAGCAGTTTGCTGGGTCAGGGTACTACCCCCCTGGGCAATACTTCCTGTGGTAACATTAACCCAAAATGCCTTTAATATTCTCAGTGGATCAATGCCAAAATGGTCATAAAAACGATTGTCCTCAATGGCCATCGTTGCTTTAATCACAACATCCGGTACCTGATCGAAACGGATCACCACGCGCCGTTGTGTGTAAAACTCCCTGACGAGATTATTGTCTCGATCATAAATCTGTGTGGGCAGATCGTAGGTCGGATTGATCATCTCTTCCAACGAGGGGAGATTCTGAGACAGATAGTAAAGATATCCAAATACACCGATACTGCTGATGAGACAAAAATAGATGCCTCCCAGAATGATTTTTTTGATCTTAACCCATATTTGATCCTGGGGCGATTTCTTGATTCGCGGTCTTCTTCTATTAGTACTCATAGTTGTAATTGGCAGTCAGAAATTGAACATACAGGATTTTGACTTTATTTAATAATGATGTTGCATAACAACCGACCGTTCCTGTTGAAAAAAGATCCCATCTCATCGATCGGTTCCAGGATCTGAACAGGAGGTCAACTCTATAAACAGGGTGTGCTTAAAATAGGGTATAAAGGTGGTTCTTATGAATCACCACCACCCCTTTGGGTTTATTCTTTGTCTTTACAAATTCTTTGATAACGCTATTAGAATGATTTGTCAGCCCTGTACCGATGCGAATCCCCTCGTTGTTCTGAATGAGCACGACATCCTTTTCATTAAATTTCCCTTCCACACCCGTTACTCCCACTGCCAGAAGGCTTTTATTCTCCTTCAGGGCTTTCTCCGCGCCCAGGTCAATTCTGATGACGCCCTTAACATCGGCAGAAGTGGTCATCCAACTGCCCCTCAGGCTTAACTGCTTTTTTTCATTCACCGGCGTGAAATAAGTGCCGGATGACTCTAGACGACCCGCTTTCAGCAGACAGTCCGGCTCTTTTCCTGAGCAAACAATAGTCGGTATGCCGTGTTGGGTTGCCAGTTCCGCTGCTTTCAGCTTGCTGAGCATCCCACCGGTCCCCCCTTCAGAGAGGGAATTTTCACACAGGGTGAGCAGTTCAGGCGTAATTCGTTCGACCTTGCGGATCAGTTTGGCCTTGGGGTCTCTTTTAGGGTCGGCTGTGTAAAATCCGATGATATCGGAGACCAGTACCAATAGATCAATATTCAGCATGGCACCGGTCAATGCTGCCAGCTGGTCGTTGTCGCCAAAGCTGGATTCTTTATGGCTGGTGACATCGTTTTCGTTAATAATGGGCATGATATTATTTTCCAGGAGTCCTTCAAGGGTGGACTTCATGTTCTGGAATGAATTCTTATTGCGGAAATTACCGCTTGTCAACAAGGCCTGTGCTGTCACAACAGAATGCTCCCGGAAAAAATCAGAATAAACCTGAAATAATCTGCCTTGACCGATACTGGCCAACATCTGTCTTTTAATGAGGGGGTCTTTTTCGTTTTCGAACTGGCAGAACTCTTTTCCGGCTCTGGTTGCCCCTGAACTCACCAGAATAACCTGATACGACTCCCTCAGTATGATAATTTGATCCACCAGGTCGGCTATCCGGTTGTAATTCAAACGACCGTTATCTCGGCCGAGAACGTGGGTTCCCACTTTAATTAATATCTTCTTTTTCATCGCTACATTTGCTGGCGCTATTTTTAGTTAGGGGGTGGACATGATATCAAAGTCTTCAGGTCTGGGGAGATCTGAAATGGAGTTGAAGCCAAAAACTTCCAGAAAGAGCTTGGAACTACCATACAAAAGCGGACGCCCCATAATTTCTTTGCGCCCCAGAATCCGGATCAGCTTTTTGTTCAGCAGCGTGCGCAAGGCATAGGTTGCATCAACGGTTCTGATGTCCTCTATTTCCGCTCTTGTGACTGGCTGCTGATAAGCAATGATAGATAAGGTTTCCATCACGCTTTGTGACAGTTGCACCGGTTTGACAATCCGTCCTTTTTTTATCCATTTCTGAAAGCGAGTCTCTGTTCTGAGCTGGTACCCATCTGCAACCTGCTGAATGTGAAACGCGCGCTCATTTTCTCTGTAAAAGTGATTGAGCTCTTCAAGCAGCTTGCGGATTTTCTTACTATGTTTGATCCCGGTTACTTTGGAAATCTGCTGGATGGTGAGGGATTGCTGGGAACTGAACAGCAAGGCTTCGATGATCTGAGATTCCGAAATCCGATCACTCTCTGCCGAATCGTCTGGATTTGTTTGTTGTGTGATATGATAACTGTTTTTCATAATGAATATCAATCGTCACAAGCGGTGACCGTGCCGAAATAGCTTGAAATATTGATTTATATTTCATATCTGTCCAGCTTAGAATTACGTTTTCCCTTTATCCATTTAGCAATACCAAACCATTTTAATGACGTCCATAAACAGTAAAAAAATAAGGGAAAAAACCGAATGGAGGGCGGATCAGAACAAGGGAATCAAATTTAATAAGTCCCCTCACCAATTGATTGCTGTTGGACAAAAAAAGGGATTTTCAGTATGTAAAGAGATAAAAGCAGTGGCAATCTTCCGGGACGAGACCCGTCGTTGGAATCAATATCAGGAGTATCGCTTAAAAATATGATGGACAGAGACAATATTCAATTAGGTCAAGATGTTTATACCGGTCAGAACGTTGTGACAACAGGAACTGTTATCGTCGGGGATCAGACCTCTATCTGGCATAATGTGGTGCTACGTGGCGATGTTGAGCCTATCCACATCGGAATGCAGTGCAATATCCAGGACAATACGGTTGTTCACGGTCAGCTGAATACATGGGCACCAATAATTGGCAACAGGGTTTCAATTGGACACTGCTGCCTTCTTCATGGTTGCGAATTGGCTGATGAGAGTTTCATTGGTATGGGATCGATTCTGATGAACGGGAGTTACATCGGCCACAGAGTTTTGGTGGCGGCGGGTTCGCTCATTCCAGAGGGGGCGAGATTTGATGAGCCGAATACGCTTGTTATGGGGCGACCTGGGAAGGTCGTTCGTGAATTGAGGGAAAAAGAACTCAATATGATTCTGAACACCCCCGATAGATATGTGAAGTACGCCAGGGAGTGGCTAATTTAACAAAATGGAAAATGGCCAGAGACAACTATTACGATACGTTTAAAAAAAACAAATCATCATCACTGAAAAAAATCCGCCATTTTGCGGAATACCTGATTTTGATCTCGCTGCAGAAATTCGCGGCGCTTTGGTCCCTGAAATCGAATCAGCGGTTCGGTAAATGGTTCGGTGAATTGGCCTATCTGACTGCTCGCAAGGATCGTGGGATTGCGGCTTATCAATTGGATTTCTCTTTTCCAGAGCTGTCTGAAATGGAAAAAGATCGGCTTGTCAGGCTAACGTTTCAAGGTATTGGCAAGACTTTTTTTGAAACGCTAATTGTTCAGAGAATCCGGAAAACACCTGAAAAGTATATTACCCTTGTCAATGAAGATGTTGTACACAAAGCACTTCAAGCAGGCAATGGGGCAGTACTGCTCTTTGGGCATGTGGGAAACTGGGAATTGTTGCCAACCATATATGAGATGCTCAATATTAAAGGCATCGCAGTTGAAAGCCCGGTAGGGGACAATAAACTTGATGATCTGCTCCTCTCAGTACGAAAATCGGATAATATTGTGATGGTACCCAGGGGGGATCGATCTTCAGCAAGGTCGATTCTGAGTTGCTTCCGCAATAACGAGGTTTTTTTGTTTGCGATGGATCAGGACACGCGGGTTAAAAGTGTCTTTGTTGACTTCTTCAATAAAAAAGCATCCACAGCAAAGGGCGCTGTGACGTTTGGCCAGAAATTCAATGCACCGGTAATTTCAGCTTTTGGTGCCCGTTTACCGGACGGTTCCCATCAGTATACGTTTGATCTGCTGTCGCAAGCTCCCTATCGATGCGATGAGGCGGAAGTAATCGAGCTTACACAGCACTACACTGCCCATCTGGAAAAACATATTCGGGCCTATCCGGACCAATGGGTCTGGTTTCATCGTAGATGGAAAAACCAGCCGGATGACAATTCTGCCTAGTCAGAGGCTATATTGAACCGATATACCACAACCATGGAATTGATCATCTTTCTACCGGGGGCTCTTTGTTTGACAGAAACTTTACTCAAACGGGAAGATGGGCCTTCCACACTAAGGGATCGTTCAAAAATAACTTCACATAATCTATTTGCAAAAGTCCTAAAAACACTGGACATTTTGCAAACAGAATGTGAACTAATTCGTGAGCCGACCTTAAGCTGGAATGTCTGAATTCCCCATGGTTTGTGACCTCCAGCAGTTTGTAGGATTGTATCTATTCAGCACTTTTCCGGAGTTCAGGGAATTATGATTCAAAATGCTCAAAAACAGGACGTTTTCGCCAACGCGTTTCTGACGAAACACTTGGCTCCAGGGATGGATTCATGCGTGTTTTGAATCATGATCCCCTCGACGGAGCCAGGCTGAACAGTTACGGTGGATTTTCTACTAAATGGACAGAAACTGAATTGATTGGAAAAGATCTGAGTCTGATATCCGGTATCGATAAATGAGAATTTTGACCTGGGGACTGATTATCAGCCTGTTAATCTCAGTTCTTTATGTCACCTGGTTTTCAGATGATCTGCAACAAGGCATACAGGATGCGGATTTAAAAAAGGAAAAACCGGTTATCCTGCAAAATCCGGAATTGTTTGATTTTAAACACAATAGATTGACCATGCAGGTCAAGGCAAAGACGGCTAGAGTATATGAAAGCAGAAGCTTGACGCTGCTGACCACGATTGATGGGAATGTCTATTCTGAAGATGCCGCAGAAAAACCCACACAGATTTTCGCTGAATCAGGCAGGATCAAGGGGCAGGTCAAACTGTTGACGGTCTGGGGAAATGTGCGGGTGCTTTTTAGTGATGGACAGCAGCTTTTTACGGAGAAGCTGAATCTGGATCAAAACAAGAAAATGCTCTATAATCGGGTAGCGGTGCGTGTTGTATCAGACAAAGAACTAATAACGGCGGCACATATGCAATACAATTTAAAGACAGGTATTTTAACACTTTCAGGCCCAAAAGCAGTGATTGAATCTGGATTTTGAAGTTGCATATCTGCCTGATCCGTTTCAAAACCAGAGCATCATATTTCCTTTTGGATTCTGATGATAAACAGTCTTATCAATAGTGAATGCATTGCCCTTCACAAGATGTAAACTATGGGAAAGTAAAAATGATCATAAATTATCTTTCTGAAGATCTAAATTCGGGTAGCAATCAATATCCACGCCACTTCTTGAAAACCGTACCTCGACTCAGAAGTGCCTGCTTCCGCTTCGTTTGTGCCGGATTACTGGTCGGTCAACTACTGATAAGTCCGTCTTT
>JABGPJ010000148.1 GCA_018645005.1 Deltaproteobacteria bacterium
ATTTCGTGTTTGTTTTTGAAGCAATCAATCTCCCAAACGTCTCAATTTATAAAGCGATTATAGTGCTGATTCGCTTCATGGGCAAGTGATTTATTATGTATCAAATCCTGATCAGGTTTTCACACGATTTAAAAGAATTCCGAAAACTTAGGATATCCGATTATCGGGAAGATTTCCTGAACACCTTTGGGAGAAATCCGTGTCAGGAAACCGGACGGCTGAAGCGGTACTTTTGCCGAATAGTCACAGATTTTTTTAAGTTTGCCAGAAATGACTAGTCAATTATGATGATACAAAAACAGTCGTTTCAGGTGATTGTCTGATGTTGATCACGACCGTATTCTAAATCTAAATTGAGAGAAACAGACTCCTGGAAGAGCAGCGATTGACGACTGCAGAACCTCCCAGCATCAGAAGGCAACCGATAACAAGCAACCCACAGCAGCCCATGAATATAAGGGAATTAATTGAGCAACGCGCGCAGACCGATACAACCAGACCGTTTATGGTTTTTCGCGACCAGGTCATCGATTTTGGGACCTTGCAGCAGAATGTGAACAAAACAGCTAATGTCCTTGCCGACATGGGCGTTGGAAAAGGCGATCATGTCTGCCTGTTTCTCCCGAACTGTCCTGAATTTATCTATATCTGGTTTGCTCTCGCCCATCTGGGTGGCGTTATGGTTCCCTTAAACATCCATCTGCGCGGGGACGGACTGACCTATATTATCAATCATTGTGATGCCAAGTGGATCATTTTGGATGAAAGCCTCTATGATGAATATGCTTCTGTCGAAAAAGATCTGCTGAATCTTCAGCAGAGAATCTGGCGGGGTGCGCCTGAAAGCACCCCGGACCATTTTATTTCTCTGCAGACACAGCTGGAAAAAGCGGACACCACGGCTCCTCAGCCGGCAATGGTTAAAGATAGCGATACCCTGGGAATCATATACACGTCAGGGACAACGGGCCGGCCGAAAGGTGCCATGGTCACGCATTTCAATTATATCAACACGGCCAGGGTCTGGATTGAGGATATCATTAAATGCAGGGAGGACGACATCTTTTTCACCGCGCTGCCGCTTTTTCATGCAAACGCCCAGATGTTTACCACAATGGGATCTCTGTTTTCAGGACGACCCTTTGTGCTCAAGGAAAAGTTTTCGGCTTCCCGGTTCCTTGATGAAATCCGTCAGACCAAGGCGACGATCTTCAATTATATAGGCGGCATACTGACAATATTGATGAAACAGCCGGATCTGGAAAGTGATGCGAAAAACCCTTTACGGATTGCATTTGGCGGGGCAGCGCCAAAAGAGATCTGGCGGGATTTTGAGCGCCGGTTCAAGATGACGATTCTAGAAGGTTATGGATCAAGCGAAAACAGTGCACTTCCTCTCTGTAACCCGCCGGAGGCCATCCGTGTCGGTTCCATAGGTAAACCGACCCGCATTGCAGACGTCACCATCTGGGATGAGAACAACCAGGAGGTGCCGATCGGGGACATTGGTGAAATTATGGTAAAAGAAAAAATTCCCCATTCGATGTTCTCAGGATATTACAAGCAGCCTGATAAAACAGCTGCCGCCTGGGATGACGGGTGGTTTCATACCGGTGACAGCGGGTACATGGACGAAGACGGCTATTTTTATTTTGTTGATCGCATCAAGGACTGTATTCGAAGAATGGGTGAAAATATGTCATCCTATGAAATTGAAAAGACGGTAAATTCTAACCCCTGCGTGTTCGAATCGGCAGCTGTGGGGGTACCTGCCGAACTGGGGGAGGATGACGTCAAGATTTACGTGGTTCTTCTACCAGGCAAACGGCTTGATCCCGCTGATCTGATCAAGTTTTGTGAAGAGCGCATGGCCTATTTCATGGTGCCCCGGTACGTGGAATTTCTTGAGGCCTTCCCTAAGACAGCTACCGAAAGAACTCAGAAATTTGAACTCCGGAAGAAGGGGATCGGTGAGGCCTGGGACAGGAAAAAGGCAGGAATTCAAGTTGTGTCCAAACCGTAATGAAAGGAAGATTATGACCCTGAAAATCGAGCATATTGGCATCGCTGTTAACAACATTAAAGAAAGTGTTTCCAAGTTTACCATGTTGGGGCTGGAATTAAAGGAAGTTGAGGAGGTTGAGGTAGAAAACGTGCCCTACAAGGTGGCCTTTCTGACAGAGGGTAACATAAACATCGAACTGGTGAATACGACAGCAAAAAACAGTCTGGTCACCGATTGGCTTGAAAAGCACGGTGAAGGTGTGTTTCATCTCGCTTTTGAAGTGGCGGATCTTGAAAAGACATTTGCCCAGCTTCAATCGCAGGGCGTGAAGTTCGTATGGAACGAAATAAAAAACGGTTCCAGAGAAACCAGGATCGCCCTGATTCAACCAGAGGAATTTAATGGTGTCTATATTGAACTGGTTCAAAAAAAATAAGGCTGCTGTCAGAAAGTCAGCCTGAATTCAGATTTTAAACTTACGCATGGAGAACAAAATGATGTCGGTTGGCTTTATCGGAGTTGGTAGTATTGGTGCCCCAATGGCAAAGCGTCTTATTCAGTCTGGTTACCAACTTTGTGTTTGCGACCAAAACGCTGAAGCCTTGAAAAATTTCAGTAACCTGGGGGCTAAAACGACTGAAAAACCTTCGGATTGCGCCGTATGCGATTTTGTTATTGTTATGGTTGCGAATGATGCCCAGGTTCAGGAAGTTCTTGAGGGGCCTGAAGGGTTATTAAACAGTATTGATGCAGACAAGACATTGTACCTGGCTGTGATGAGTACGGTCTTGCCGTCAACCGTACAAATGCTCGCTCCGCTATGTGCTAAAAAAAATGTGCGCTTGCTGGATGCGCCTGTAAGTGGATTTCCCACACGGGCTGCTGAGGGTAAACTCAGTATTATGGTCGGTGGTGACAGTAAAGACTTTGAAGCAATGCAACCGATCTTTAAGGTGATGGGTGAAAATATTCATCATATGGGGGAGTTGGGGACCGGAGAAATTTCTAAACTGGTAAATAACATACTCGGTATAACGAATTTGTTCCTGGGGGTTGAGGCCATGCTTACTGCCCAAAAAAGCGGAATGGATTTGAAAAAACTTACTTCAGTGATGGATAAAAGCTCCGGTCGAAATTTTGCGACTCAGGACTGGGAGAAAGGGCGAGCTGTCTTCCAGACATTTTCACAGTCAGATGATCTGGCGAAGGTTGCTTACGATTTGAGCCTTAAAGATTTGGAACATGCAAAAAAACTTGCTGAAGAGGTTGATGTAAAAAGCCCATTTCTGGATCACATCATCCGCGCGTTTCAAAGCTTCAGCCCTGAAGAATTAAAAGAGCAGTGGCATGCGGTTTAAGTGGGTTTCAATAATGATTCTTGATGTCGATTTTCGACGTCTCGAAAAGGGTTCATGATTGTTTAGTTTTCCACAAATGCAATGACTATAGATTTTAAAAATAAAGTTGCTGTGATAACCGGTGCCGGACGCGGGCTGGGAAAAACGCATGCCCATTATCTTTCCTCCCGCGGTGCCAGAATAGTTGTTAATGACCTGGACACAATACGTGAAGGGGACACGGTCTCCCCGGCGCAGAAAGTGGTTGATGATGTCATCAAAGCCGGGGGGGATGCAGTCCTGGATACCCATGATATAACAGATTATGAAGGGGCTCAGCAGGTGATTGGCACGGCCATCGATCAATTTGGCAGCTGTGATATTCTGGTATGCAATGCTGGCATTATCCGAGATAAAACACTGACAAAGATGACCGTTGAAGAGATAGAAGACGTGATCAATGTACATCTCTTCGGAAGTATCTATCCGGTTAAGTCCGCTTATCCTTTCATGAAAAAAGCAGAGTACGGCCGAATTGTGATGACAACCTCTGCGTCCGGGTTATACGGCAATTTTGGCCAGACAAATTACTCAGCTGCAAAGATGGGGATTGTTGGATTTATGAACGCTTTAAAGCTCGAAGGACAGAAATACAACGTTCTTGTTAATACCATCGCACCATTGGCCGTTACCCCGATGGCATCGTCTGCGGGCGTTTTTCCAAAAGATCTTAATGGAAGCTTAAAGCCGGAATGGGTATCGAGCCTGGTCGCTTATCTCTGCAGTGATCAATGTCAGTCAACCGGAGATATTTTTTCTGTTGGAGGCGGTTACTATGCCCGAGTACAAATGCAAGAAAGTCCTGGCCTATATTTCGATTCAGAAAATATCGCGTCGTCTGAAGAAATCGCATCTCGTTTTGATGAGATCTGTGATATGAAAGGCAGCCGGCATTTCAGTGATCTCATGCATTTTATACAGGATTTGTCAGATAGAAGAATAGAAAACCGGGACATTGATTGAACATCAACATAAAAAAAGGAAATCGTGTCTTCAAAAAGGTCTAGTACCATGAATCGATTGAAAACAACTACCGGTGTTACTTATTCTGGTCAAACGAATACGCTTGCCAGGGATGCCGGTCTTATATTTAAGGAATACCCGGATAGGTATGGAAAAAGGATCCCGTACAGCAGGTAATGGACGGTGCGGCGGCGGAGATGGATTTACCTGAAAAAGGTAGCTGCGAACGGTGGTATTCTGATAATCCGACATTTCATGGCAGGATCACGTTCGAAAACCTTTTTTATGCGGGTTGAATTTCATCAAAATTGTCCAATAAATTGATCGTCTGAGTTCCAACGCGATTTTTTCAGATTGGAAAGGGGGCTTTATTTATTGGGATAAATGTTGTTATTTTCAAAGCGTAGTTTCTGGTCAAGGAACTCCGTCAAATATATTAACCTCGCATTAGGAGAGGAAAATGAGAATAAAGAAATTAAAAAAGATGACCATAAGCATGATGGTTCTTTTTTTCGTATGCTCTGCAAGTACTTCCTGGGCAAAAACATACAAATTCAGGTTTGCAAACGCCGCCCCCCTTGCGTTAACGCTAACAAAAGCCGGGGTATGGATAGCGGATCGGTTAAACGCTGAGACAAACGGTCAGATTGAAGCAAAATACTATCACTCCAGACAAATGGGAGATGAGATAGAAACTTTCAACAAGCTCCAGAAAGGCGTACTTCAGGGTGCTGTGATTAGCGCTGCCGTCAGTGCCAACTTCGGACCGACTATTGACATTTTTAATTTACCATTTATGTTTCCCTCTTATGATGCATTAGACAGATTCTTAGAAAGCAAACACTACGAGAAAGTTCTCAACGGTTTGAAAAAGTATGGTATAACAGGTCTGGGTCAAGCGGAGGCTGGCTATTATTCTCTTGCATCCATAAAGCCCCTGCGTTCCTTTGACGATGTAAGCGGATCCGGGATGAAATTCAGGGTACCGAAGTCAAAGATCATGATGGCGTACATCCGGGAGATGGGTCTCAGCCCAACACCACTTCCCTTTGGTGAAGTGTATGTCTCACTGACGCAGGGCGTGGTTGATGGACTCGGAAGCGCACCATCAATCCTCAAGCTGGTAAAATTTGATGAAGTGGTAAAAAATATATATCTCACCCAACATTGGTATGGTGGGAATATATTTTGGGTTAGAGACGATTTCTTAAACCAACTTCCGGACAAGCTGAGGAAACAGTTCGTGAGCATTGTGACAGAGGAGTTGGCCAGATCAAGGGAAGTCAAACGAAAGCTTGATGAAGATGTTTTAGCTGAATTCCGCAAAAAAGGAATTGCGATCCATCATTTGACAAAAGCGGATCGAGTTAAATTTATCAAGGCAATGGAACCGGTCTATGACAAATTCGACGATAAGATTGGCAAAAAGTTTGTTGCAGAAGTCAGAGCAGAATTTCAAAATTAAAATATTCGCACGTCGGCCAGCAGCCCTGAGCTTAAAATCCCTCGACTACCAGTCGGGGGACTCGCTGTTCGGCTGAAGCCGTGACACGAATTTGTTGAGTTTACGTTGTATAGGTTTAAGAAGCCTGGCTCGCTTATTGTCCCTGACGATTTCGCTGTTCCTGATTCGCTTGAAGGTGAGGGGACTTTAACCATCCCCGATGGGAGAACCCCATACTTTGTCAGCAATATATTAACGGGGAGGCTATGTGATTCGCAATATACAATTTCCCCAGTGTTCGCAATATCAAAGTGGTTTTTTTGAAACACCTAAGGGATCGTACAATAATAACTTGGCATAATCTGTTCGCAAAAATCCCGAAAAGACCGGACATTTTACAAACAGAATGCCAAGTAATTTTTGAGCCGACCCTAAGTTAACGATGAGTATGTAATATGAAGATAATAGGTTTATTCCTGCAGCGCCTGGAAGAGATTACAATTGTTGCGTTGACCGTTTTCGCCGTTTCAAGTGTCTTTATAAATGTGCTCATGCGATATTTATTTAACAACTCCCTTGCCTGGCCGATAGAAATCGCCCCTTTCATGTTCGTTGCTGTGACTTTTATCGGCAGTGCAGCTGCAATACGCACAAAAGCACATATTCGAATAGACGTACTACTCCATTTTTTCCCGGGTTTCAAAAAAGCAGCAGAATACCTGTCTGATATCTTGTTTATCATTTATGCGGTTTCCATTTGCATTATCGGATACAGTGCTTTGTCTAATTACTGGGTTTACAAGCAAACAATGATCTCTCTGTCAATCCCGATGTACATTCCATATTTTTTTGTACCTTTTGACGCGCTTCTAATGGTTATCAGGTCAGTTGAAAATTTGTGGAACAGTTTTCGGAATAAAGAGACTTAGAAATACCTCTGGCGAGGCAATGCCAATATCGATACAAAGGTTACATCACTACAATTCAAATAGAGCCGATTATGCAGTGGATGATACCAATCGCGTTAATACTTTTTATTTGCAGTACAACACCCATAACCGTTGCTCTGTTTCTGACGAGCGCGCTTGCCTTTATCATTAATGGCATTCCCATAGACGCTCTGGGCGAGGTTATATTTACGAAGATTAATTCATACTCGCTGCTGGCAGTTCTCTTTTTTATTTTGTCTGGAAAAATAATGACTGTGGGTAAGACGGCTGAAGAAATCGTTAAAGTTATCAATTCATTGATCGGTTTTATACCGGGTGGGTTGGCCATTGTGACGGTTTTTTCTTGCGGGGTATTTGCTGCTATTTCAGGCTCTTCGCCGGCTACGGTAATCGCAATAGGAAGTTTTATGCTGCCTGCGATGGAAGCTAAAAACTATGATAAAAGCTTCTCGGCAGGTTTGATTGCGTCTTCCGGATCATTGGGGATTCTGATTCCCCCAAGTATCCCAATGATTATATACGCAACGCTTGTATCTGTATCCGTGGGAAAACTCTTTTTGGCAGGCATATTACCAGGCTTGATGTTGATCTTGTCGTTCTCCTTATATTCTCTGCTCATTACAAAAAGAAAAAAAGTAGTCGTTAGAACGAAGCTCGAGTTCAGATTGATCGTCAATTCACTGAAAACCGGGATCTGGGCACTAATGCTACCGATTATTATTTTAGGCGGGATTTATGGCGGAATTTTTACGGCTACGGAAGCATCCGCTGTGTCGGTTTTTGCTGCAGTGGTTATCGAGATTTTTATCTATCGTTCGATAAAACTCAAGACTTTTCCATCGTTAATCGTCGAAGCAGGTATACAGACGGCCTCACTGGCAATCATTGTTTCGTCGGCGTCCGCTTTCAGCGAATACTTGACCTTTGAGATGATTCCGGAGCAATTGGCTGAATTTCTGGTTGCCAGCATCGATTCCAAAATTATGTTTCTTTTGGTGATCAATCTGGCTTTACTCGTGGTGGGCACGTTCATGGACATTATCTCAGCAATGATAATACTGATTCCGATCCTGGCAGCGGCCTTGACAAGGTTTGAGATCAGCCCGATTCATTTTGCCATCATTTTCATATTCAACATGGAAATTGGATACTTGACACCTCCATTGGGCGTAAACCTCTTTGTCGTTGGTCCGATGGCCAAGATGCCTTTTTCAAAAGTCGTCAAAGCCGTTTTTCCATTCATCATCATAATGCTGCTGAATCTAATTCTCTTTACCTATATACCCGAAATATCACTTTTCTTACCAAACTTGATCATGGGGAAATAAAAAACGTCCAACTCTTTAGACCTAAGGAATGCCAATTATGAAAGAACAAAGAAATCCGATAGACCCCGGATTATTTTTGAAGGAAGCAATTGCTCCAGAGGTCATTGCCTTTAATCAGGTTGTGGAAGAGACCCTGGCAAAGTTTCCCAGGCTTGATCAGGTTCCTCTCGAGGAAACAAGACAATCACGCGCCGAAGGCAGGATGTTGACCGGCGAAGTGGTGCCCATATACAGGTCAGCCCTGGCTGATAACGTACTGGTAAACACGGGTCAGCGGGATATCGAAATCAGGGTGTTCAGACCAAAACAGATCAAAGGGGTGTATCTTCATATCCACGGGGGAGGCTGGGTTTTCGGCAGTTATGACCTGCAGGATGACTGGCTTGAAGACATTGCCACAAGCTGTCAGGTAGCTGTCGTGAGCGTTCAATACCGACTGGCCCCGGAGCACCCCTTCCCAGCCGGAGCGGACGACTGTGAAGCTGTGGCTGCCTGGCTGGTAGAAAATGCGATGAAGGAATTTGGCACTGATAGGATTATGGTCGGAGGAGAATCTGCCGGTGCTCATCTCAGTGCAGTCACTTGCATCCGTATGAGAGAAAAGCACCAGTATTCGGGATTTAAAGGGGCTGTACTGACATACGGGATTCATGATGTTGGGTTGACGCCCAGTGTCGTCAATTGGGGCGAACGCAATCTGATTATTTCAACCCCTACCATGAAATGGTTTGCCGACCTGTTCGTTCCGGATGCATCCCAAAGAAGAACTGCGGACGTCTCCCCCCTCTATGCCGACCTCGATCAGTTTCCTCCCAGCTTGCTTACTGCAGGAACATGGGACCCGTTATTGGATGACAGTCTGTTCATGCATGCGAAACTGGTCAGTCTGGGAAGACAAAGCGAACTTGTCCTCTACCCCGGCGGTATCCATGGTTTTGATATTGTTGACACGCCGGTCATATCAAAGCAGGCGCGGGAACGGATAAAATCATTCATTATGAGCAGTTGACAGGGCGGCGATTTCATTCTTAAGCAGGCCAATTTGCAACCAACAATTTTACAAAACGAAAGAGGCAGTAAACATGGAAATTAGAGGAAAAACAGCCCTTGTAACAGGGGGAGCCGGCGGGATTGGAAGCGCCATAACACGAGCGCTGGTTCGAGAAGGTGTACATGTCACCATATCCTTTGTGGAAAATCTGGAGGGGGACCAGGAAGCCGCGGAGCAACTGCTGTCTGAAATGCAGGCGACAGGTGTGAAGTGTTCAACCGTTCCTCTTGACCAGCGAGACCACAGTTCCATTCTTGCCTGCGTCGATACGGTTATCAACGAATGGGGTCAACTGGATATTCTGGTCAACAACGCCGGATGGAACATCGGAATCGATTTTGCCGATCTGGATACACTGACAGAGGATATCTGGGATCGGGTGCTGGAAACAAACCTCCGGGGCCCGTTCCTCCTATCAAGGGCTTTTGCAAAGCATTTGCGCGCCAATGGATCGGGTCGCATCGTCAATATTGCATCGATCGGCGGCCTGACGCCGATGGGCAGCAGCATGGCCTATTCCTGCAGCAAGGCCGGTCTGATCCATCTTACCCGCTGCCTCTCGGTTGCATTTGGACCGGATGTGACCGTGAACGCTATTTGTCCGGGGCTGGTGGAAGGGACACGAGTGGCAAAGAATCTTACAAAAGATGTCGAAAAAAAGGTCAGGGACCTGGCAATATTAAAACGAGGTACCAGTGCTCAAGACATCGCGGAACAGGCCGTATTGTTATGCAAATCCGAAACGATTACCGGGCAGGCAATCGCCATTGATGCAGGGATACCAGGCGCCATGCGCTGAGAACTCAGCGACAGGTCTTAGCCCCTCATCCCTGGTTTTTAGGTCCACTGTTAAAATTCAAAAACAGGGTCAGTCTCCTCCTCTTTCCGCAGACCCGGGTGTTTGAAAATGTTTTGGATAACAGGCCTAATGGTGAGGGGCGACATCTTTTGATATCATCCCTCGCGCCGTCCAGGAGTACCGGTATTCCCTTAAACCAATAGCAATCCTGCAAGCCGATCACCTTTTATGCCTGTGGAGATAGGATGAATTGCTGCAAAACAATCCTGGATTATATCCTCAAAATTTCAGGCTGGTTGCGCCCCCTTTAGAATCATCGCCTTTTCGACTTTAAAACCGCTTTGGAAAGATAATCCGGGACACACAGCTGCAATTGATCCTAGCAGACTATCATGTCTGATATGACACATCAATTTGAAATATGGAGGGGTTTCTTGAGGAATAACAATAATTTAGTTTAATGCTTTCTCATAGAAAATCGCAGGAATATGCATTGAGAATTCACTTCCGTTCAGGTAGACTCAAAGGCAAATGTAGAAGCGCTCTGCAAGCGAGGAGAAAACTATGGACATATTACAGAATATTCATGAATTGCCCAGAATAGATAAAATAAAGATCATGGAGTTTATCTGGGAAGAGTTGACAGTGTTGGATCAGGATTTTGAATCTCCAAAATGGCATAAAAAAGTCCTTTCCGAAACTGAAGAGAGAATGAAAAACGGCCAGGAAGAGGTATTAGATTGGGATGAAGCAAAGCGAAGATTACGAAATGACTCAAAATGAAAATCCGGATACTTAATTCAGCGTACAACGATCTTTTAGTGGGAAGGTTGTTTTATGAAAATCAGGCAGAAAATCTGGGAGAGTATTTTATAAACTCGCTTCTTGCTGATATTGATTCGCTGGTATTATATGGAGGCGTGCACATGGAGGTCTTTGGATTTCATAGATTACTTTCAAAAAGGTTCCCCTATGCAATCTAGTATAGGATGGATGGCGAAAACCAATTAACTGTCTGGAGAGTCTTGGATTGCCGGCAAAATCCAGAAAAAACCAAGTCGCAATTAGATCAATAGTAATTTAAATCTTCAATCAAGTGACAACCCTCCTCGCTAGGTCCCGTTGTTATTGAAAATATTCCACCTCCACCGTATTACCCCTTTGCCAAACAGCTAAGTCGGTTCATTTTTGTGAAATTGTAATTTTGAAAGTTGATCATCAATTCCTGATTTTGTTTTTCAGACGAATATGTTACTCTGGCCGTACAACAGAACTTCATATCTTAACATAGGGATCACTATGGAACCAAACGATATACTGGCTGAGATTAAAAAACTTGAGCTTTCCGAAAAAATTCTGCTTGTAGAAGATATTTGGGATCTTATTGCAAGAACCAATTCAAAGCTACCGATGCCTGAGTGGCAAAAATCTGAATTAGACAAGCGTCAAAAAGAGTTTCAAGATGGAACACTTGACGTGAATGATTGGAGACAGGTTCATCAAGAGATAAGGTCTGAATTTTGATGAAGCTTAAATATACGCCAAGAGCAGAAGATGATCTTCGATTAGCTATTAGATGGTATGAAGATCAAAGAAAGGGTTTGGGACTTGAGTTTTTAGATTGCATAGAATTTGCGATAAAGAGGATTCTTGCTTTTCCGGAATCATATGAAAAACCTTATGCCTCATTTCACAGATGTACCGTCCGGCGGTTCCCTTTCTCCATATTCTATACGATTGAGGACGGTACAATCATAATTCATGCTATTTTTGATAACAGGCAAGACCCCGTAAACCTTCCTTAGTATCCATCTTTTCCCGATCCCGCCAAGATTTAAAAACAGAACAGCCCTCAATTCTCTAGGTGCAAGGGATTTTAAAGAAATATCCCTCTGAATTTTATCTGCAAATCCAATTGAGTTTCCCTGTTTCTGCTGTTAGCCTTCTATTATTTACCTCCCTGATTTCTAAAATATTTGGAAAATCTCAAATATTGCATCTGGGAAGATTAACAGCGCAGTTAGAGAATATCATACGGTAGACCGCTTTAGCACTTCGATTACGTTTCCTCTCGATTCAGTAGTCTGTAGCTTGTGCTACGTCCACCGCCGGGGTTCTGGATGAAAATCCCTCTATCCTTCAACCCCTGAATATCTCTGAGCGCCGTATCATTCGAGCATTTAGCCAGTTTGGCATATTTGGAAGTGTTCATATATCCCTTGAAATCATCCCTAAGCATACGGTTAATTATGATGCGCTGGCGATCATTCACGGGTGTTTGATTGATGGTATCCCAGAGCTGCG
>JABGPJ010000150.1 GCA_018645005.1 Deltaproteobacteria bacterium
CAGGAGCTTGCAGTTTTCCGATAGATTTTTTTATCGAAATTTCCCAAAGATTTACAGAACTTACAAATATATCATTCTCAGGGTCAGTAATAATATCTTTGCACCCAGGGCTAAGCTTATCCACGCCGAATAAACAATAAAGGAACGTGTGTGTATCTAAAAGATATCTACTCATCTAACATCCCATAAAACGAATCAATAACATCTTGAGGCGTATCATCGAAATCTTCTGCCATCACAATTTTTCCTTCATACCCGCCTAATATTCGTTTTTTCCTATGAGGCTTGTGAGGAACAAGGTTGCATATTGGTTTCCCTGCTTTTGCTATAACGACTTCCTCTCCGTTTAGCGCCTTTTCAGCCAGCTCTGACAGCCTTGATTTGGCTTCGTGCATGTTCACTTGTATCATCATTGCCTCTTCTGGTTGGTTTAGCTAAACTTAGCTAATAATACTGAGGTTGTCAAGTTGTTTGATCAAAATAGTATTCCGGTTGGTTTTGTGTTGGCTCCAAATTGACATTAAAACGTTGTGATGTTATGATGTTCAAAACAATTATTCGGAGGTTACATCATGGCAACATTATCAAAACGTTCAACGATCTATTTAGATCCTGCCCTGCACCAAGCATTGAGGCTAAAATCACTTGAGACTTCTCAGTCTATGTCTGAAATCATTAATACGGTGCTGAAAGAAGCGCTTTCTGAAGATGCAGCAGACCTCGAAGCATTTGAAAAAAGAGCTAATGAGCCATTGGTTAGCTATGAAGAAATGATTAAAAAACTTAAAAAAGATGGCAGAATATAAAATCTTTTTCAAAAAATCAGTCTGGAAAGATTTCAAGTCAATACCAGATAAAGATTTATCAAGGATCCTTAATCTCATAAAGAGTTTTAGTAAAACCCCACGACCAACGGGTTGCACGAAATTGAGCGGACAAGAGAAGTATCGTATTAGACTCGGTCAGTATCGAATCATTTACTCAATTCAAGATAAAGAATTAACGGTTTGGGTTGTCAAGGTTGGTAATAGAAAAGACGTTTATCGTAGAACTTGAAGGTCACGTTGATGATTGAAGGGGTGTTCAACAAACCGACCCTTATTTCATCTTACCTTGATCGTGGGTTATTTATCGTCAAACGCTGAAAGGTCGAAATCGTCAAGACTGACATTAAATTGGACCTTGTAGCTGTCCGCCCGCATATAGTAATTCACGATTTCGATGGGGTCGATTGATACAGACCGCAGAAAAAGACGACTGCACATGAAGGGCTCCATGACCTGGCAACCCAGGATATCAGACATCTCCTGATCCGCGGCAATGGCCTCCAAAAAGATCTTCCCTCCTCCAATCTGCAGATCCATTTTGTCACTCAAAATTCGCAGGACCGATTTTTTCTGACGGATCTCTTTTTTTGAGATCAGTTTTACCAGTTCAACAGGCATAAAATTCTCCACCAGATGAACAGGCACTTTATTTGACATGATCACCCGTTGAATTCGGCCGATACGGTCTTCATTGGAGAGACCAAAAAAATCCCTGATGTGATTGGCGATATTGGCATCCCCGGAAATTGTGGGTTCCGCCAATACCATCTTTCGCGGCATTCACACCAAAAACCTTGCCAATGCGGTCCTGGACACTCTTGATACTCATACCGGGCTCACCACCCCCGCCAATAGCCAACAGGCCCAGCTCATTGGCTGGTTTCCCGAGAATTTCCGGACATTTCTCGATGATATACTGGGCAAAACTGGGGGTGCAGGTCAGCAGGTGGGGCTTGCAGAGGTCAACAAACTGCAGAACCCTGGCAACGCCGCCTTCAGCGCCCACCGGAATCACACACAATCCGTAATCCATCAAGGCATCAATCACCGGTACCCCACCCGTGAACATGCTCAAGGCCATGGCATGCAGCACCCTGAGTCCCGGAAATGCGCCGCCCAGCCACAGTTTTCTGGCATGGAGCTGGCGATTGACCGTCACATCGTGTTTGGTCAGGGTGTACAGGGTGGGTTGTCCAGTTGTCCCCGATGTAGCGCTGATACGCACAAATTTATCTTCGGGGGCACAGGCCAACATGCCGTATGAGTGATTGAATCGCTCCAGGGATTCCTCCTGGGCTTGCCGCTGTTCGTCCTTGGTCATGGTGGGGATCTTGTAAAAATCGTCCCAGGTTTTAATGTCACCCGGCTGCAGTCCGACCGCGTCATACTTTTCCTTGTAAAAGAGCCCGTTCTCATAATTGTACTTGACCTGTTTCTGCAGCTCTTTGAACTGATGGTCCCGCAGCTGGTCCCGCGACATGGTTTCCCGCTCGGGGTTCCAGAATTTTCGATTTGGATCCAGATTCATTTGGTTTCTCCCTGTTTTGGTGATTGGTCTATTTTCTGGATAAAATGAGTACTCACGTTATAACTTCTTGTCTACCAGAAGTACTGCCAGATTTTAAATATATGTTAACAAAAATATCGATTCTGGCGTTTTGATATTTTGAATATGGGTGTTTAAACCGGGATAGATGGGGGCTTTTGATGATCTACGATTCAATCGTTGGTCAGCTTATCAGCTATTCAGAATTGATCCAAAACGGTCAGTTGTTATAACTTATATGGGAAGGTGATTGTAGTTCACCGCTATGGCAGAATGAGATGACCGACCGGTGTAATGCGCTTCTTGCTTTTAACTATTTTTCATGAAAATCCCGAATTTTAATCCAATTTCATAGACAATAACCCTTTTTCATGGGATAACAAATTATCCGAATTAAACTATAATTCATGAAAATGATAAAATATAATCAAAATTCACGATTCATAACCGTTTTTCACGGTTTTCAGGAATTGGATGAGGCGGTCTCTTTTGCTGGATATTCCGCATTAATCCAGGCCCATGATTTGAAAACGCCGATGCCGGACTATCTCTGTGTAATTGGTAAGAGACATAAAAAATACGATTTGGACCGCTGGCATATATTTACACCTCGTCATAGACCTGACGACACGCTTTTTGGACATTTGACCTTTGCACTGAAATACGAAGGTATCGATCTATCCGTTTTGAATGCACTGTTTCAAAGAATAGAAGCTGAAGAAATCAGGTCAATCATTCTCTCGGAACCGACTGGAAGATATAGCCGTAAACTATGGTTTTTATGGGAATGGCTACGCGGAGATCAGCTTGACATAGAAGATGCACGAAAAGGAAATTTCGTTCCTCTCGTTAATGGTAAATTACAGTATGAAGGGAAATCGTACCCGTCCAAACGCCATCGTGTTCACAACAATTTGCCGGGAACACATAATTTTTGCCCTTTAATCCGAAAAACGAAAACACTTGAGCAATTTACAGGAAAAGGGCTATCGAAAAAAACGATTGAAAATATCAGCCAGACCCATCCAGACTTAATCGGTCGAGCTGCTGCATTTTTATTACTTCAGGACTCTAAAGCATCTTATACGATCGAAGGGGAAGCGCCACCACATAACCGGATCGTGAGATGGGGAAAAATAATTGGTGAAGCAGGACAACGAAAACTCAACATTCCAGAGCTGGAACGTCTGCAGCAGATTGTCATTGAAGACTATCGGTTTACAAAACCGGGTCTCCGCGAAGAAGGCGGATTTATCGGCCAACATGACCGCAGCTCAGGTATGCCAATACCCGATCACATTTCTGCAAGACCAGACGATCTGGCAACACTTTTGACTGGTTTGATAAAAACGTATGAGCTTCTCTGTCAGGATGATTTTGATGTCGTCCTGACGGCTGCAATGATTGCATTCGGATTTGTATTCATCCATCCATTTGAGGATGGAAATGGTCGCATCCACCGCTACTTGTTTCATCATGTACTAGCCGAAAACGATTTCGTCCCAAAAGGGCTGGTTTTTCCCGTATCTGCAGTCATTCTGGGTCGTATTGATGAGTATCGTAAAATCCTGGAGCATTTCTCACAGCCACGACTTGATCTTATTGATTGGCGATCAACAGAGCGAAATAATGTTGAAGTACTGAACGAGACGATGGATTTATATCGCTATTTCGATGCGACAAAACAAGCCGAATTTTTGTTTGAATGCGTCGCTGAAACAATAAACAAAACACTGCCTGATGAGGTTGGCTTTCTTAAAAGATATGATTTGCTCAACAACTTTATTAAGAGCTACATTGATATGCCCGATAATCAGGTGGATCTCCTGATACGATTCCTGACCAATAATGCGGGTAAGCTTTCAAATCGGGCAAAGAAAAAGGAGTTTGAAAAGCTTACCGACCAGGAAATCCAAGCTATAGAAGGAAAATATTCAGAGATTTTCAATTGAA
Source organism: Deltaproteobacteria bacterium (assembly GCA_018645005.1). Classification (GTDB taxonomy): domain Bacteria; phylum SAR324; class SAR324; order XYD2-FULL-50-16; family XYD2-FULL-50-16; genus JAHJRI01. The sequence continues at coordinate 4,327 of JABGPJ010000150.1, forward strand.
ATCTACTTTGATCCCCCTCCTCCCGACATTCGATGGGGAAACGCGTAGCTCGAGAATGAGTTCATGAGAAGCGAGACTTGCAGCTTCGTAGAGACTGATCATACCCACACCTTTTTGGTGCACGCATATCTCTCTTGACAAATCTTTCTCATAGATATAACTCAATTAGCACAGACGTGCAAAATAAAACAATTTTGACAAAGTGTCAATACGAATAGGGGATAAAATCGTCCAACCCGCCACCGTCTGTTTCCCGTCAACAGTATTCAGGTGACTTCAAAAAAGAATTGAAAATGGCAAAAAAGATTATAGGGCTGGGTGTTATCGCTGTCATCTTATTTGTTTTAGCTATCGGGTATAAATTTATTCGCTTTACAGGACCGGTGGGCGCTGGTTTTGTTGCTGGGCATCTCTGTGCGGGCGTGTTTGTTGCGAAACGGGATTTTGAAGAGGTTCAGCAAACCGACCTGGATTCAACCCAGCAATCGGTATTTTCATCTGTCATCGATTATCAAAATCGGTCGGTGACAACAACCATGAATGGTCCATTTTCTTTTTCCAAAACGGCCGCTTCGTTTCACCTGGATCATCTAATTCCTCCTCCAGTCGACTGAAAAACATACCATCAAGCACTTGATCAAAGATCTGCAAAATTCTAACCGGACACTACTGACTGTTAATAGGGTATTCTGCTCTGTGGAATCCTGAGCCTGATTGAAAATCCATTGCCAAAGGGTCGGCTCAAATTTTAGATCACCGTTGTCGTATCGCGATTTTCCCAACAAGGAAAATCACTTGGTTATTTTTGAACGATCCCAAAACACGATTCGAATTTCAATTGCACGCTTGTGTAAATATCATTATGCAAGAAGAGGGGATTGGCAAGCTATATTTAGCACATATGTGCAAATAATAGCTTGCCACTGGATATGTGAGGCGAACATTCCTTTTTTACAACCGGGATATGCTCAAAACCGATAGCTTTCCTCAGATTAAGCGACGGGTGAAACGAAAAAACTATATGCTGGTACCTGAATAATCGGCATCAGACTAACTGGCCCCCTTTTTTTCATCCAGTTTCTTATGTATTTCTAATTGACATATTGCATTATGAGTTGATAAATATATATAAATTTTTAGTATGTCAAATACAGAGTACAACTAACGAAATTGTCAAGTATGTATTATAATAGAGAAATTGAATCCAAGATCTTAAAATTATCCAGCCAATACCCAGCTATAATTTTGACAGGTGCGCGTCAAACAGGAAAAACAACTCTGTTGAGACAGCTTTTTCCAAAATATAATTATATTACGCTTGACTTACCATCATTAGCAGAACAGGCGGAAACTGATCCTGAAGGGTTTTTATTGAGTAATCCCTCTCCTGTTATTATTGATGAAGCGCAATATGCGCCCGCTTTGTTCCGGCACTTAAAAACAGTTATTGATCAAAATCGTGATCTGGTCGGGCAGTTTATTATTACCGGATCTCAAAAGTTCAGTTTGATGAGAGAAGTATCAGACAGCCTGGCTGGGAGATGTGTTTGGTTGGAGTTGGAAGGATTGGACCTTACAGAACTAAGCCAAGGCAATCTGGATCCCAAAGATCTTAAACAACTGTATCAAGTTCTGATTCGGGGCAGTTTGCCTGAACTGTGGCGAAAACCAGATTTAAGTGTGGTTGACTATTACAGATCATATTTAGCGACATATTTGGAGAGGGATGTCAGGCAGATTGTCAATGTTGGAAATCTCAGAAATTTTGAACGTTTCATCAGAGTGTGTGCCAGCCGCAACGCTCAACTCCTTAATAAAAGTGAACTGGCGAAAGATGTTGGTGTTACATTGAATACTATCAATCAATGGCTGAGTATTTTAGAAGCTTGCAATCAAATCGTATTACTTGAACCCTATTTCGCAAATACAGGAAAAAGGATTGTTAAGTCACCAAAACTATTTTTTTGTGAAATTGGTCTTCTGTGTTTTTTACTGGGTATTAACGATTCAAACATACAAAATTCACCCTTTATTGGTAACATTTGGGAATCTTTTATATTGTCAGAGTTCAGAAAATGGATCAAAAACTGTAAACCAGATGCTGTTACCTGGTTTTATCGTGACAATAGAGGAAGAGAAGTAGATTTTATAATTGAATCAGACGGTCAATTGAATTTTTATGAAGTTAAATGGACCGCAAAACCTGAGAAAAGTGACATCAAAAACCTCAATAGTGTATACGATGACATTAGCTTAAAAAACCGGACGCGATTAATAACCCCCGGGAATAAATATTTATTGTCTCGAACCCCTAATAAATATCTACTGGACAATACAGTTAACGTTACAAATCTCGAGTATTTCTTAAGACCTCTTGAGCCGAAAAAGTGATATATTCAGACATGATGCGTTAACCGAATTCTAATACGCTTCCAAAATTCGATGACGTGAAAGGAATTTCCTATCACTTCCTCTTGAGCGATCTGTAAGGTTTGCGTCAGCTGGCGCTTTCCTCCATCTTCTCCTTTAGATAGACCCAGCCAGGCAGAAAACTGTTGTCTATCTTTGTTCGAGGTGCTTGAAGGGGATAGCCAATATTTTTCTCGCCGCCTGTCTGGAAGATATTCTTCTTGATGGTGAACAGAAGCTGCCCCGGAACGGCCACTGCCATTTCGTGAGCATGGGTTCCTGATACCACCTGGTCTCCAGTTCCGGGCAGAATCACTTCCGGTGTCCCGGTTAGAAAGGGTTTCAGGGCTCCCTTGATACAGGATTCCCCAAAGCCGGTGAAGCTTGAGGTGACAACATGGTTCCCTTCATAGCTCAAGGCATGAATGATATGGGTGGCCTGTCCGGGATTACAATAGAGCAGGATGGAATCAGGAATAAAAGGAGCGCTGGTCAGGGGAGCTACCAGAAAACCGCAGTGTTCCGCCACTCTCTTCAGGTTCTCTTCGGATGCCCAGTCTGCGCCAGAAGCCATTTGGCAGCGTATCTCGGATTCGTAGTCCTTATGCCACTGGTTCAATATCTGACTCTGGACAAATTCCTCCCACGGTAGTTTCAGCCAGCCCTGGCCCCAGGAACTGGGAACGCAGAAGTTGTCCTCTTTGGTCATGACGCTGCAGGTCTGGTTCCTGCGGGCGTATGTTATAGCCTGGCAGAGGGCCCAGCTCTCCCCGATTTTGCTGGGCTGAATGAAATCATCCGGGATTTCCGATTCATCCTTGATATACTTAATTGCCACCGGATAGGTGGCCAGCCTCAGGTTATTCTTCCGGGAGATGAGGTTTACCAGCCTTTGACGGAAGAACTGTATTCCGACATCAACAACGGCGGTTACCGGTTTTAAAAACAGAGGCAAAGCCATTGTACTTGACCGTGCCCCAACGTGTTTCTTTAATGGTGGTGAGAAACACTGGGGACACGATTTTTACTGATAAAATAGACAAATTAAAGAACACCAAATTACTTTTTATACCAACCCTGACCAAAATATTTAAACCAGACAGGAGCAAGTTATTATGAAAACACTGAGAACCCCCGATGAGCGATTTGCCGATCTCAAAGACTTTCCCTTTGAGCCTAATTATGCAGAAATCCCGGATGGAGAGGGCGGAACCCTGAGAATCCATTATCTGGATGAGGGCAGCCGGACAGCAGATCCGATTTTGCTGATGCACGGCAATCCCGCCTGGTGCTACCTGTACCGGAAGATGATTCCGATTCTGGTAAACGCGGGCCACCGGGTTATCGCAGTAGATCTGGTTGGATTCGGCCGTTCGGATAAACCTAGTGAATACGACGATTACACCTATCAGCGCCATGTGGGCTGGATGCAGCAGTGGCTTGAACTGGTAGACCTGAACCGGATTACCCTGTTCTGTCAGGATTGGGGCGGTATGATCGGCTTGCGGTTGGTGGCCGCAAATCAGGATCGCTTCGCTCGGGTGGTGGCGTCCAATACCAGTCTTCCCACCGGGAATGAGACGCTACCCCAACCCTTCCTGGACTGGCAGATATTCTCCCGCGACGTCGAGGATTATGACCTGGGAATCATCATTGCCATGGGTAGTCTGTCCCCGATTCCGGAAGAGGTCATCGCGGCGTACAATGCCCCCTTCCCGGACGAGACTTATAAGGCCGGCGCCCGGATTTTTGCCTCCCTGGTACCGCATGACCGGGAACATCCAGCGTTTGTAGCCAACCGCAAGGCCTGGAAAAACCTCCAGGAGTTTAAAAAGCCTTTCCTGACCGCTTTCAGCGATAGCGACCCGATGACCAAAGGCGCCTATTATCCAATGCAGAAGAAAATCCCCGGAGCCGCCGGACAACCCCATATGACGATAAAGGGTGTGGGACATTTTACACAGGAGGAGCGTGGCGAAGAGATGGCCGAAATAGTCATCGATTTCATAAAACAGAACCCCATTAACAGTTAAGAAAACAGATTTTTAGAGGTGAAGAGATTCGCCCGATAATGCGTTTATAGATTGCTGCCGGACAAAACCGGCTATCAGTATTCAATTCAATTTACGGAGTAAAATTATGGCACAACAACTTGCAGACAGACGGGACATGGATTTTGTTATCTGGGAACAGTTAAACGGTGAAGCGCTATTGAGCGATGACCTGTTTCCGGGGTTCAATAAAAAAACATGCGATATGCTGCTCACTGAGACAAGCAACCTGGCAGTAAAGGAGGTGCTACCCACACTGAAAGATGCCGATGAGATCGGCGTACAATTCAAAGACGGCGAAGTCAAGGTACCGGAAAGTTTTCATCGCCCTTTCGAGCTCCTCAGGGAAGGGGAGTGGGGCAATTTGATGGTTTCGGAAGAGATGGGCGGCCAGCAGGCACCCCCTTTTATCGCCGCTGCTTCAGCGGAATATTTCATGGGTGCCAACTGGGCGCTATACAGCTATGTAGGCATGGGGAACAGCACTGCCGGTATGATCCAAAATCACGGTACCCCCGAACAGATCGATACATATGTTAAAAAACTGGTTTCAGCAGAGTGGGGCGGCACCATGCTGCTCACCGAACCCCAGGCCGGAACCGATGTGGGCGCCATTGAAACCACGGCTGTAGACAACGGTGACGGCACCTACACCATTACCGGAAATAAAATATTTATCACCAATGGTGAACATGATCTCATGGAGAACATTATCCATCCGGTTCTGGCTCGTGTAGAAGGCCATGAAGCAGGCACCAGGGGGATCTCTATTTTTATCGTTCCCAAGTTTTTCGTCAACGACGACGGCAGCCTGGGCGATCGGAACGACATCGTTTGTACCGGTGTGGAGGAGAAGCACGGTATTCACGGCAGCGCCACCTGCAGCATGGCCATGGGCTCCAAGGGCAACTGTATCGGTTATCTCCTGGGTGGCGAAAAAAAAGGCATGAAGATCATGTTCGAGATGATGAACGAAGCCCGGATGGCGACAGGCCTCCAGGGACTCTCCTACGCTTCTGCCGCGTACATATCAGCAGTAAACTACGCCAGGGAACGGATTCAGGGGAGTGATATCGAGAAGTTTGGTCAAAAAGACGCTCCCGGCGTGGCCATCATCCAGCACCCGGATGTGCGAAGAAATCTGCTCACCATGAAATCTTACCTGGACGGCATGCGCAGCTTTTTTTATTACATGACCATCGTGGGCGCTAAAGCGGAATTTGCCGAAAACAAGGAAGAGAAACAACTCAATAACGGCTTGTTCGAGCTGTTGACACCCATCATCAAAGAGTACCTGGCGGTCAAGGGACACGATGTCTGTATTCAGGCCATGCAGGTATATGGCGGTGCCGGTTATACCAAGGATTATCCGGTGGAACAGTATGCCCGTGACTGTAAAATCGCTTCCATCTATGAAGGAACCAGCGGTGTCCAGGCCATGGACCTGCTGGGACGAAAGCTGGCCATGGGTGAAGGCCAGGTTTTTATGAGCTTCATGGGTGAGATTCTGAAAACGGTTGCCCAGGCCAAAGAGATTGATGCCACCAAAGAACTGGCCGGAAAAGTGGAAAAGGCGGTGAATCGCATGGGTGAAGTGGCCATGCATCTGGGCGGTATCGCCATGAAAGGAAAAATCAAACCGGCCATGGCTCACTCCCTGCCCTATCTCCATGCGATGGGTGATGTCATTATGGCCTGGATGCTCCTCTGGAGAGCAGTTGAAGCGGCTCCCAAAGTTGAAAAAGCCAAGAAAAAAGACAAGGCTTTTTACGAAGGTCAGGTGAAAACCGCGGATTTCTTTATCAACACGCTTCTCTATGAGACCCTGGCAAGATTTGACTCGATCCAGAACACCAATGAAGCAGCCCTTGATATTTCGGATGAAGGATTCGGCGGCCTGTAGCAAACAAATCCTCTGCCGACCAGATGCAGGAATTTCTCCAGTTTCTCCGAGAGCCTTCTCAGACTTACGGTCTTCGCCAATAACCTCTTTCATCTCATCTGTTTTTACGGATTCCCGGGAACAAAATAGTGGGATGTGATTATGATGACGCCTTCTCTAGCATTTTATTCATAACCGGCACCATGATGAACATCAGGGTGTCCTTCACCCAGGCACGGTATTCAGATGAATCCGGATCAATCCCAAGGGCACCGGCCTGCAGGGAGCTAGCACCTACATAATTGATTATCAGCGCGTTGAATGTGTCGTTAAAACGTTCGATATCCCGGGAATCGACTTCAGCCGGAAATACCTTTCTGGCAGGTTCTCTGGTTCGGATCAATATGTTGATGAGATGGTCATACCCGGGGATGTTCTCCGGGTTGTCCATCTGACTGATATTCTGGTTTATCAAATGCAGCGGTTCAGGATCGCTAAAATGCCATTCGAGAGCGAGGTCGAGCAGGAGGGATAGTCCTTCTTCAGGCCGGAGACCAATGGTCTCTTTAGCCCATTTCCGGTAGTTCTGGTAAAGCTTCTCACATTCAACCTGAACGATCTCTTCAAAAATTTCGGATTTGCGAGCGAAATGGTAACGGATCGCACCGTGTTCCATGCCAGCCTCGCTGGCGATCATCCTGATACTGGCCGCATGATAGGGATGCCGGGCAAATACACGCCGGGCTGCATCCAGGATGCGCTGCCGGGTCCTGGGTCCCTTGGACAAGCCCTTTTTAGTCGCTTTCTTGGGGGGTTGCCCACGGTTGGACGATTTTCCTTTTTCCATCTTTTAGCCGTCTGCGGTTGTTTTGTTAGTCTAATAGATCAATATATTATAGAATATACACGTATGTGCTAAAAATGATTGACAGTCCCCCTTCGGCTCATATACATTTATTCACACATATGTGAAAATAATGTGTTTTCGACAGATTGTCAACACGAATAAGCGAGAGGGGGTATACTCACATCAATTTCAAAATCGAAACTTCAAAATGATCATTGGCTGAGAAAGGGTATTCCCTATTCTAAAGTTGGAAGGAGGGTACTATATAAAGAGGCTGATGTGAAAGAATATATTGAGGGGTGTAAAATCAATCTGGAATCAGAATAAATTCTAAACTAGCAAGCCAGTATATTGAAGATAAATATACTAACCGAATATTTCAATTTAGGGGGATCCTCTCCCCCAATCATGCCTTGAAATATATTGATCTCTTTCCAAGTCAGTATAATCATTCAAATCCGACGCAGAGATACTGTAAATTAATCCGCAGAAATCAACAATCGATTGGTAATAATCGAAACCAGTTTAATTATCGAAAGTTAGCCTGTATTTCAATAAATATATTCTCCCTTAATACTAGGTTTTAATTCTACCGATTTCTCTTATCAATGGGATAAAGAGTGGGATGAAAATCAATTTATTTCTTGATTGTGAAAGAGGAAAACTTGGCGGAGGTACGTGGGAATCGAACCTAC
>JABGPJ010000003.1 GCA_018645005.1 Deltaproteobacteria bacterium
TTTTCGAACTTTTCTATTGAGTCCGATTTTAATTGGTCTACCAATAAATTATTCGGAAAAAATGCCACTGTTATTCTGTGGAATAAGAAGTTTTAAAAACCCCATCATTTTCCCTGAGCCGGATATTCTCTTTCTAGTTTGATAAATTTTGAGAGTAGGGGGGGGGATATGGTCCTGAGTTCGATATCAGAATATATCTATTAGTTTGATGAAAAACACCTCAAACCTTACATATATCCTGTTTGTAAATGTCGTCTCCCATGATTTTACTGCACCTTTAGAGTACCATCTCAGAGTATGAAAATGCACATGATTTCACTCAGGGGTGACGCACGAGTTTTTTGCCGAGGGTCATTTTATCAAAATTTAATCAAATCGCATACCATATTCCAAAAGTAGAGGCTCTGTGGGATGATAAACCGTCTTCCGATGATATGGGGTAGGTAAATTTGGTCCGTTTTGGCAATAGGGAGTCTTCCCCTTGCGAGACAAGGGATAAACACTAAAACCTATCAAAAACACTAGCGAACACCACATTGCAGAGCAAGAGGCGAAAGCCAGCATGGGATGGTGTTAGATGAAGCTTAACCGGAAAGGTTTTCGCATACGCTGTTTAATATCGGCGACATCGTCGTCCAACCAAGGACCGCTATATGTGGACCGTACAAAGCGAATAAAAGCCTGGACACCTTTCTGCTTGAATATTGGAGCAAGCGCGGATGCGTACCGTGCTAAAGTGTTGAGCAAATGAGCGATGCGCATCAAATAATGATAACCACGCATGGCGTTCCAGTCCTTGGCGAAAGTGTGTTCGTAGGCATATCCGTGGTGTTTTTCGACCAGGATGCAGCTCTCGATACCCCAGCGATAGCGGGCAGCTAAATTGCAACGTTCATGGACATTCTTTCTGTCGATCTGGTGGCTAGAAATCCAAACATGGCGAGAACTTTTAGTGATTATCTCCGCATTATCAACTACTTCCTGCCACTGTTCCTCGCAGACTACGACATGGATGGTTAAGTGTTTTTTCCAGTTCGGCCCATACTCGTAGCGAATTTGATTGACCCAGAGGAAATGCTGTTTTCGATCCCCCCATTTTTGTCGTTTATAGTTGTCAGATTGGAGGTCTAGCAGGCCGTTATATTCTTCCCAGACCGTTGGCAGAGAATCATCTTTGAGTACGATCATGAATTGCCAATTGTATTTGTTACAACGTGCCATCACCGGACCGGTAGGATAGAGTCCGTCGAGCAACAACATAATGGACAGGCGTGGAAAAGCAGTCTTTATGCGTTCAGCCAATCGATGAAAGGCCTTGGTTTCGCAATCCTGCTTGTCTCGTGCGGTATCTCCCTGTTGGTAGTCAAGAAATTCACTCATCAGTGGAATGACCATGCCATTTTGGAAGCTGAGATTGGCTTCCAGCACATAAACGTAGTACTGATATTGCGGTTCTTTTTCCTCTGTTTCTGTGGTTGTTCGAATTTTGCGCTGCTGGAGTTCTTCGCTCCACAGGCTGGAGAAAGCCAGTTTCTGGGTTCCATCAATAGCGACAGGATAGCAATTATTGACCCGGTACGAGATGAACTTTTTGTTCCGTATCAGTTTGTCGACCAAGTCGATATGGGCATGAGCGATCTGATCAACATCGATTTTGCTCAGCAGGCGAAAAAGGGTATCGGCATGGGGCAGAGTTTCCAACTCTGGAAACAGGAGACGGAGATTCTGCTCGAACATAGGGTTTGTTATTTCTTCATTGGCTTGGCGTCTTGAGGTGTATTGGAGTACAAAAATCAGAACCCCATAAAGCATGAGGACGGTCAGTTTGTGTTTAGTCTTTTTGGGGTTGCGCGGATCCGGGATCCGTTTCAGCCTATTCAGAAGGATCGGCCAATTGGTTTTCAGTATTCTAGCTTGACCAGTGGTGGCTTGTATGCGGGCCTCGCGCTCTTCATCAACACTATTGTAA
>JABGPJ010000070.1 GCA_018645005.1 Deltaproteobacteria bacterium
TACACTTTCTCCACGTGGGTAAAAAACCAAGTTATTTATTTCCGAACCCTAAGTCTGGTATTTTTATCCGCATTAATCTTAAAGTACTGTTTAAGTGCCTTTTCATAGATATTTTTGGCTGCTGTTTCAATGCAGAATTGATGTGTTCGCAGATTATTTTTCATTGATAACTGCCGCCTGATTGAGAACGATTTGTATTGAAAAGCTGGCGAGTGATAAGAATGGTAGTTGAGTTCGCAACTGATCTGCCAGACTGCTCAAAATATAAATCAAGAGTTGCTGAAATCCCCAAAAAAACAATCTAATGCTGAAGGCCGAAACAGAGTCGTGAGACGATTGACTTTTTGGGGAAAGACTCTGGTCAAACCCAATGGCCCTCTGTATTAGCCGCATCGCTATATGAGATGTTTCCTTCTCGGAATAGCTCTGCCGCCTCCTTGACGGTACCACCGATCTCCAGCACTACCTTTATATTTGCTGCATTAAGAGTCGTGATGGCATTGGGACCGCAATATCCCGTCATCAAAACCTCCGCACCTTTTTCACTGATCATGGTGGCGGCATGGATGCCGGCACCCTTAAGCCGGTTGACGTTTTCCAGGTTATTCAAGGCTTCAAACTCCTGACTGTCTGAATCGACGATGATGACATAAGGGGCTCTACCAAACCGTGGATCGACCGGAGAGTCAAGCGTTGCCCCTTTTGATGTAATTGCAACCTTCATAACTGTTTCTCCTGAAAATGATGTTCTGTATTATTGACCGCCGCCTCCGCCACAGACCTGGTCTTTCTCAATCAAAGGTAGTTTTCCTGAGATCAGATCTGCAACGACGGGTAGAATGTCATCTCGCTCTGCATCGTGATACACATCGATGTTATACTGATTGAATCCCATCAGCGGCCTGAGACCAATGCCCCCGACTATCAGGGCGTTTACATTTTGATTTGCCAGAAGCTGCACGGGTACCATGCATCCTCCCTGTACATGCTCCTCGTTTTGAATCGTCGATACCTTGGAAATTTTCCCCTCTGCTACATCAATCAGGGTAAATACATCGCAATGGCCGAAGTGACCCGCTCGTTGTCCATCTAACCCGCCGTTTTCTATGGACGGGACTGCTATTCTGCCTTCTTTCATAATAGTTCCTATACTGTTTTGTTCTGTAAGTCGTTAGTAAACAGATTTCATGTTTCCAATTGCTGGCGCGAGGACACAGCACGGAAGACAGATACTGAGTTTGACTACCTACAATTAGGTGAATGAAAACTCCAAGTGGCTTACATTATTAACTTCAGGTCCAGTGATAATACTGTCCCATATCTCTGAAACCACCTGACATACATCAGCATCAGGTTTGTATTCGAAAATGGTCTCTCCTTGGATCATGGCTTTCGTAAAAACAGGATTGTAGGAGATCTTTCCCAGAAAGCGGATCTCTTTATCCCTAGCAAAATTCTCGATAGCCAAAGTCTGTTTCAGGTTCAGATCATATTTATTAACGCAGATCATGACCGGGATTCTGAAATTGGTTGCCAACTCAACCACTCTTTCCATATCGTGCACCCCGGAAACAGAGGGTTCGGCAACTATCACCACGGCCGTGGCGCCAGTGATTGAAGAGATCACCGGGCAGCCGATTCCCGGTGGTCCGTCGGTGATAATCATGCTTGATTTTGAATCCTGCGCCCGTTTTTTTGACTCCTCTCGAATCAGAGAGACCAATCTGCCTGAATTCTCTTCGGCAATTCCAAGTCTGGCATGCACCATAGGGCCGAACCTGGTATCTGAAACGAACCATTCGCCGCATGTCTTAATTGGAAAATCAATGGCCTTTACAGGACAGAAGTCCACACATACGCCACACCCTTCACAAGAGAGACGATCAACTTGATAGTCAGTGCTGATCGCGTCAAAATGGCAAAGGTCGTGACAGATTCCACATTCACAACATAGACTCGGGTCAATGATGGCCTGATTTCCTGCTTGAAAATCGTAACGTTCCTGGATAGTGGGATTCATCAGCAGATGAAGGTCTGCTGCATCCACATCGGCATCACACAAAAGCATATTTTCTGCTAGTGATGCAAAGGCTGCGGTCAGGCTTGTTTTACCGGTCCCACCTTTTCCGCTGATAATAACAAGTTCTCTCACGATAGATCATCTCCCCTTTCCAAACTGTTTTCAATTTTATGAAATAACATCTTAAATTTGTCCCGCCATTCAGGCATCACCTCGACCAACAGTTTGCCATTTGAATAGGCTTCAGCGATGGATCGTTTAAATGGGATTTCCATCAGGATGGGCAGGTTTTGTTGGGCGGCGTACTCCCTGACGCAGTCATCACCAACATCTGATCTATTAATGACCAGTCCATGAGGGATGCCAAGCGTACGGACCGCTTCAACTGCCAATCGCAAATCATGTAGACCGAATGGTGTGGGTTCAGTGACCATTAAGACGAAATCTACTCCTTTCATCGCTGCGATGACCGGACATGAGGTCCCGGGTGGGGCATCAATAATACTGGTCATTGCAGGGTTACTAAAAGACCGGACCTGTTTGATCAGTGGTGGTGACATGGCTTCACCAATTCTGAGGCGTCCATGCACAAAATCGAGGGGTCCTCTCTGCCCATGCTCAATGATCCCTATTTCACGTTTAGATTCTGTGATCGCGTTTTCGGGACAGACTAACATACAACCGCCACAACTGTGGCACATTGCAGAGAATGTTAAAATCGTTTCTCCAACAATGGTCAGAGCATTGAAGCGGCAGATTTCAACGCATTTCCTGCAATAGGTGCATTTTGTCTCGTCTATCAACGGAATAGCTGTATTAACAGTTGAAATCGAGTTGATTTCAGGGTCCAAAAAAAGATGCGCGTTCGGTTCCTCAACATCACAGTCCAGAATTTGAACTTCGGTGTCCAAAGAACAAGCCAGATTTGTGGCGACAGTTGTTTTGCCTGTACCACCTTTGCCACTGGCAACACTAATTATCATTGTAAAAAATCTCCTCTAAAACATTAAAAACAGGTGTGCAAGCACCTGTTTTGATTCGTTCTACCGTCACCGGCAATGATGCCATGGGATTGATCCGTAGATTCTCAGGCGGTCTGATCCAGGATCTTGTCCAAAACGGTGATCAAGTCTTCCATCTCTTTTTTACCAAACTGAACCGGCAGTTGTGTCAAGATGCCCAACCCTTCTGTTTCCTGGTGAAACTCTTTGGCTGACATTGAACTGACCAGCGCACAATTAATGAGTGGGTTTACGGTCACCAGAGCTTCTATAAACTCGACACCCGTTGTATCTGTCAGCTGTTCATCCGCAATCACCAGATTTATATTTTCAGAACGGATGGTATCAAGCGCCTTGCTTCCTGAGTCTACACTCGTTACCAAAATATTTTGATAGGGTTCAAGTATGCGGGGAAAATCCCCCAAGGAACCACTGTCGGAACCGACCAGCAGCATTTTTATTATATGATTATTCATGGGTCTTTTTATTATTTGTGATTGGATCCACCCCTCTCTTCGTTTAAGAATCCAGTAGTCAAACCGGTCCAACAAACCGTTATCTCATTTTGATTTTCCTCACACCATATCGATTCTGGCCCTGTATATCTCGATTGAAACCTGCAGAACCTTGTCTTTTACACCTGTTTCCCCTACAACCACATCCCGGCATGAAGAATGATTCCGGGAGAGGCGTGCCCAAGGAAAATCTGGCAAGAATTTTTTCAACGTTGCCTGAGATAAACGGGATGAGTTTTATGGGACTATTTTCAATCAAATTCGAGGGGAATTCTGATATGGCACCGCAAATCAACACCGTCACGTCCTGCTCAATCAGTCTTTCCAGCAGAAGTGACGGCTCCATTGAACTAAGAGATATAAAACGCCTGTTTTTCACCTTCTTGTTCACGATGTCTACAATCAGCAACGTATTCGCAGCGTCAAAGACCGGAGAAATCCGGTCCTCCCAAACTGTAAGTGCCATCCTCAACATTGATTTACCTCCTTACCCTTCCTGTCTCTGCAATCGGGGTGCCAGTGGTCAGCTAATCCGGAGGGAAAGATTAAAGCTTAAATATATCAGTTGCTAAAAATAAATGGGGGAGTTGTATCGGAATGGAAATTTGCGGGCTGGGTTGCACCTCTGCGACTGTGGGCAGAGTTTAGAAGACTGTTCCTGCGACTCTATCGGGGATCCGGAGATTGTGTGGACCCCCGTCGATGATGCCGGATGGGCAGTACCTGATCAGCCGGATATTGTGGGTTAACATTTCCCGTGTCATGAGCGTGGTTGCGAAGACCGGACAATTGTATTCCGAATCCGGAGAAAGACCTGAAATACGAAAGTTATCTGAAGAATCATCCCAAATTTCATTTCAAACAACCTTCATTTCGATGTAAATCACGCCTGATGTTTACTAACATTGAAAAACGGGGGGTGTTTTACCTGGTAGCGAAAAAGCAATTTACTATCATTATCATTTTCTGAACGCCCCACAATCCTCCTGACAGGATCGAACAAATACATGTATCTTTCTGTTTTTATGTTTGAATCAAATTGCATTTGACAAAGTCAATATCAAACGGTTAGCTGGTGTCAGGAGTCTTCAGACCACTTTTGATGGGGAATAGAGTCCTACCAAGGTCACAATCGAAACAAACCTGAATTGTATGGAGAAGGGAATGCGGTGGGAAATGGATACGCGGTATAAGATCCTGTTGGAAATAGACAACGCAGTTATCGCGAATACATTGGGATCCACGAAAGTATCGTGAACTGACATAGTAGCGGCCAACCGATCTCTCTTTTAATTCAATTGCCCTATGAATAACTTCAAACAGTACCCTATCTCCCTTGCTGAAATCGTGAGAGCTCGTTCCGTAGTGCGGCGGTTCTTGAAACCAACTCAGCTGACGAGGTATCAGGCACTCTCGGAATTGCTCGCGGCCGATGTTTATGTCAAACATGAAAATCACAATCCAACCTGAACGTTTAAGATTCATGGCGGTGTGAACCTGGTTCATCATCTTCAAAAACAGTGTACGAACGGGGTCATTACGTTTTCGACTGGAAACCACGGGATCTCGATGGCAACCGCTGCGGCCTGGCATGACATGCAGGCAACAGTCGTTGTTCCCGAAAACAATAATCCGGTTAAGAACAGGGCTATTATTGAGACGGGTGCGGAACTGATTGAATCCGGAAAAACCTTTGAAGAGGCATCAATCATCGTTGATAAGCTTTGCCGTCAAAAAGGTTTATACTATGCCCATCCCGCAAATGAACCGCTTTTGATTAATGGAGTGGGAACTGAGTTTCTGGAAATTGTAGAGGATTTACCAGACATAGATGTGATGATTGTGCCGATAGGTGCTGGTAGTGAAGTCGCAGCAGCAATCACCACCTTGCGCAGTTTTCGTCCCAAAATTGAGATTATTGCGGTTCAAGGTGCGAACTCACCCGCGGCGTATAATTCGTGGAAATCAAAACAGATATCGTCTGCGGCGAATACGACGTTCGCTGGTGGTTTCGCAACAGGGATAGCCTATGACGTACCTTTTCAAATATATAGCGAAGGACTGGATGATTTTGTCCTGCTTACAGAAGATGAGATATACGAATCCATCGCGATGGCGTTCTATTATACACACAATCTGGCTGAAGGAGCTGGCGCATCAACACTGATGGCCGCTGAAAAGATAAAGAAAAGGATCAGGGGGAAAAAAGTGGTCCTGCAGATGAGTGGATGTAATGCATCAATGGAAGAAATTGAAAAATCGATTTCGTGTGCATCATTTAAAAATGGAAGACGAGACTGAAGCCAGACGGGCTGATAATTAAAAATTAGAGAATATTGAACCATCATGGATGGGAAAAAGAGAGCGCATATCAGGCAGGGTCTTGAGGTCAGGATTGTTTTAAAACAGGACCAGAGAAGCGGGAAATTAACTGAGGGGGTTGTAAAAGATATTCTGACGAACTCCCCCTCACATCCCCATGGCATAAAAGTTCGCTTGACCAGCTGCGCTGTCGGGCGTGTTAAAAAGGTCTGCAATTGAATCTCTTTATTGACGGTGATGCGCTGCCAAATGTGCTTAAGCCCATTTTGCTGCGTGCCATAGAACGGCTCAACTTGCCGACTTTTATTGTCTCAAACAGGTTGGTGAGCATTGGCCGGTCGAAGCATATCACATCACTAACAGTTGCCTCAGGAGCGGATGAAGCGGACCACCGCATTGTTGAGATGGTTGAAGAAGGAGATCTTGTCATCACCGCGGACATTCCACTGGCCGACCGGGTCATCACAAAAAATGCCCATGCCATAGACCATCGTGGAAAGCTTTACGGTATTCATAATATCAAACAGAGCCTCGCGATTCGGAATCTGATGCAGGAGATTCGAGATAGCGGTGAAGTGACCAAAGGACCTGCACCCTTCAGTCAGAAGGATGCCCACGAATTTGCGAATCAATTGGATCATTTTTTAACAAAGCAACGGTTAGATTAAAACTGGGTCTTGAGCGCACAGAATGACTTCCAGAGAACGTAAATGAAAGTAAAGTACACCACGGAAAAAGAAGGATACAATTTTTCAAAAAAAATAAAGATCCGTGCCCAGAGGGCACGGTATTGGTTTAAGTCCTTAGGACATTGTCTACTGTAATCCTGAATTTTAAATAGTTCATTTCACAGATCGTAATCGTAATCGTAATCATACTCTTCATCGCTCTTGTTTCTGCTGATGAAATTCAACTCTGAAAACGATTACGAGCAAGAGTAAGATTACGATAAAAAAAGGCAAAGCCTGTAATCTTGACCTGGCCAAGAGGACCAGGTTTTTTCTCATGAAATAAATATACGTTTTGAGTTTTGCTTCTTAATCAGACAGATCAAGAGAGTGACACAAAAGGTGTTCTATGAAGGTTAATCTAGTGTGTTCTAGTAGGAGTCAAAAAGTCTTAATTGAAATATTCAAGTCGAGAAAGATCGGTCTTGATAAATCTGCCGCAATTAGCTTTGTGGAAAGAGGAAACTCTACTCCTGAATCTGGTGTATCTGTACTGTTCAATTACTTCGAGCTAAACGAGCTGATTGATTTTCTGGATAACTTTCAGATAGCTTCATCAAAAAACCATAAATTGGAGTTGCTTGCCGGAAAAAGGGACAGTAGCTTTGAGATTATCAAGCCAGATATGGTCTGCTTCTTCATGTCAGACGGCAATTATGTATATTGTCAAACCGATGTTCAGAGGCTTGAGGTCAATAAAAAACTCTATGAGCTTGAAAGCAGCTATGCAGATATGGGATTTATACGAATTAACAAGTCGCATGTCGTCAACATTTTAAAGGTAAACGAAATCGTGCCCTGGTTTGGGGGGAGATTGCTGCTTTCTTTTAAAGGAATTAAAGACGAGATTCCAGTATCCCGCCATTATGTGAGTGGTTTTAAGGAGTTTTTAGGCCTGTAAAAATGATACCATCAGGAGTATTGACGTTATGAAAAGACTTATAATTAAAGAATTTGTGATCATTGCCTTGATTTCTGGTTTGATTGGCGTTTTGGTGGCAATGCCGATTATCCTGAATAACTCGGAAAGTCTATTTTTGGATTTATTAGGAAGTTTTGCTGTTGGTATGTCGATTGGGATAGTCTCATTAACAGCACTATATTTTGTGTTCCGAAATATCGGGAAATATACTTTCTGGACTTTTTGTCTGCTTACTCTCATGATCGGCTCGGGCACATTTCTTGGAGCTTATTTAATGGGAGAACGGAGTGTTTTTAACTTCCTGATAATGATACTGCCAGCCGAACTTATTGGTAACTCCATGGCCGCAGTGATTTATAAGAGAGCGCTAAAAATTAATGAGCGGTTGAAAGTGGTTCAAGAAAAATTTAGCCAGCAGAGATAGCCTGCTTATCCACCCTGAAGCCGCGTTTTGAGGTCGCTTCGAATACCTTTTTCCTATCCTGTATTGAATCATCCCGGTTCATGCCATCTGACAAAACCCGAAATACCTCTATCAGGTGAATACCAATGCGGAGGCATGGTGAAATTACCTGACTCCGAGACTACAATTCAAGAAGAGTCAGAACTCATAGATTCGTCTTATCCTTCTTTTTTCTCACCTTACCTGCAAAATTCTACATCTAATCATTTTTTTGATCAGCTTTGCTTTTTGTTTGGCTATCTTGGAACCAGTTAAACAGGAAAAATTTTTTAGATGGTCTTGGTCCCAAAGTGTAGCTTGCGGGTTGTGTCAAAAGTTTTTTTTAAAACACCTGATGATTCGCGAAATGAAGGCAAAAAAGGGGAGAGCCCCCCCTATCAAGCTGGTAACTTGGATGCTTTGATCGGTTTTTGACCCATATTTTTGACACAAATACTTCAGGGTCGGCTCATAAACTAGTTCACATTTTGTTTGCAAAATGTCCAGTGTTTTAGGGACTTTTGCAAAATAGATTATGTGAAGTTATTTATGAACGATCCCTTTCTATTGAGGATATAAAATGGAAATGGAAGAACAACTTCTGACAGGCAGGATGGGTGTGTTACTGGCAAAATTCTCGATTCCAGCAATTATTGGAATGTTTTTTACCAGCCTGTACAATATGGCGGATATGATTTTTGTAGGTAAGGGAGTGGGATCTGATGGACTCGCTGTATTAACAGTTTGCTTTCCGTTCATGCTCATGACAATGGGTTTCGGAATCCTGGTTAGCAGTGGAGGCGCCTCGCTTCTCTCCAGGGCTCTGGGCGCGAAAGATCGGGAGACGGCTAATACAACTGTTTTGAACTCCATCGTGTTGTCATTACTAATTGGTATCGTTCTCACCATAGGAGCCCTTGGTCTTATGGATCCTCTGCTGCGTTCGCTGGGATCTTCAGAGAAGCTCATGCCGATGGCCAGGGGATATTTTCTGTACAGCTTAATTGGAAATGTCTATTTTCCGCTGGTCATCTGCCTGATTTATCTTCTCCAGGCGGGGGGAAGACCTAAATCCTCAATGGCGACAATGGTTTCTGGTTGTCTTTTGAACCTGATTCTTGACCCCCTTTTTATTTTCGGATTCAAAATGGGTGTTGACGGGGCGGCTCTGGCAACCAGCTTTTCCCAGGGGATTTCCCTGTTGACCGGGTTGGGCTTTCTCCTCCTCAACAAAAAGTTCGTTACAGTGAAGCTCAAGTACTTTGTTCCCAAAACCGCGATTTTAAAAGAAATAGTTGGTACAGGTTTGGCTCCATTTCTATCCACGATGGGAGGCAGCCTGGTCTTGATACTTGCAAACAACCTTGTTGGAAAATACGGTGGCGATCTATATCTATCCATCCTGGGTATCGTTACTAAACTCAACATGTTTCTTAAATTGCCAATTAACGGATTAGGACAGGGAATGCAACCACTTGTGGGCCATAATTTCGGTTCCAAAAACCTGGATAGAGTAAAGGAAGTATCTTATTTGGCGATGGCAGTTGGTTCGTTATTCTCGATTTTGGTTTTTGCAGTGGCCATGCTGTTCCCACAATTTTTGCTGGAAGCGTTTTCCAACGAGAAAGCTATCGTCGAGGCGGGGATTGTACCTTTGCGCATAATGATGTTTTCTTTTATCCTCGCGGGGATCATGGAGAGTGGACTCACCCTTTTCGTGGCCATTGGTAAAAAGATACAAGCTCTAACAGTGTCATTGGCTTATAGACTGTTTTTTCTACTTCCCATCATGATAATAGCGCCATTGTTCATTGGTTTGAATGGGGTTCTTGTCGCGTTTCCAATTTCTGAATTGGTAGGGACGACTATTATTTGCCTGTTGGTTTATCGAGAATGGAAACGGTTTGCTGAGGAAAAACGACAACGCGTTTGAGGGAAATATGAAAAATAAAAAAATACTATGGGCTTTCAGTTCCGTGGGTATGGTAGCAGTCGAATTTGATGCGGGCAAAGAGGTCGCAAATCTTATTCTCAATTATGTTGATAGTGCTGACGCAAAATAAACCGGAGGCTGATTCTTTTCATGCCCGGCAGACACCAATAATATAACGTAGGAAAAATGAAAACAATATACATACTTCCATTAATGATATCTTTTGCAATTTCAGCGTATCTTGTGTTTAGGGGAGTCCCCGGCGAATTAACAACCATTATTCCAATTTCAGGTCAATGGGTGTTTTTCGCTATGATCTACTATTCAGGACATAAAAGTACCCTTACAAATAAAGATCCAGTCATAAAAATGGGGTCGATCACACCCTATGTTATCCCGATTCTATTTTTTATAGTCCCGGCCTTAATGCTGGTTGGGGTTTTTGCCACCTGGAATTTTGAACTTGCCCTTCGGTTTGCGATTGCTTGCCTGGCCTGCTTGATTGCTTACTCTTTCTCAATATTTCTTTTAATCAGAGAGCTAAAGAGAGATTTTAAGAAAATGGTGAAAGAGAAGACGGAAAAACTGTGCCTTGGTTCAGAATCCAAAAAAAAGCTGTTGTTGATAAATCCCGTAAATCAAAAACGCGTGGGTTTGTCCTCGAGTCGAAAATCAGCTTTTCCACCTCTCGCTTTGGGAATCATTGCCGCTTTGACACCGGATGACTTTCATGTCGATTTAATTGATGAAAACTTCGATCGCTTTCAATATCAAGAGGCCGATTTGGTTGCTTTGACAGCTTTTACCTCAAACGTTACCCGGGCATATGAAATCGCCGCTGTATACAAAGAAAAAAATATTCCGGTAGTTTTGGGTGGTATTCATGCTTTCATGATGCCGGACGAAGCTTTGGAGCATGTGGACTGTATTGTTTCCGGAGAGGCGGAAAACATCTGGGAAGAAGTGATCACCGATTTTCAAAATGGGGGATTAAAAAGAAAATATCAGGGGACTCATTTGGATTTAACAAAAACGGTGGTGCCCAGAAGAGAGCTCTTCAGTGATGACTATCTGTACGCCACAGTACAAACCTCCAGGGGCTGTCCTATGGACTGCAACTTTTGCTCAGTAACGGCTTTTAATGGAAACAAATACAGGCAAAGACCGTATGAGGAAGTTCTCGTGGAACTGGAAAGCATTCCGCAAAGGCAGATCTTTTTCATTGATGACAATATCCTCGGTTATGGAAAAAAAGCGGAACAAAGAGCCATCAAACTTTTTGAGGGAATGATTGAAAAAAAGCTGGATAAAAAATGGTTTTGCCAAACTTCACTAAATTTTGGATCGAATGAAGAGGTAATCAAATTGGCAGCGAAAGCCGGGTGCCAGATGGTGTTTATTGGATTGGAATCTCCAGAAAAAGAAGAACTTCAGGAAATGAACAAGAAAATGAATCTGAAACTGGATTATAAAAAAGCATTTGAAAATATTAATAGACATGGAATTGCCGTTCTGGGAGCGTTCATTTATGGTTCCGATACCGAAACGAGGGAAAGCATGATAAGAAAGACCGATTACATTCTTAAGAATCGCATCGATGTCATTGATGTTACCAATCTCACTCCTTTGGCGGGCACAAGGTTGTTTGAAGAATTTAAAAGCGATAATAGGCTCAAATATACAGATTTTCCATCTGACTGGGATAGATATGATATGACCGAACTTGTATTTATTCCGAAAAAAATGAATGAAGAGGAGTACCTCGAAACCATGGAAATATGCTCGAAAAGACTACATTCACGATTCACCATCTTTAAAAAATTCATTCAAACCCTGATCTATACAAAAAATATGGAAGCCGCAATAACAGCATACAATTCCAATACTGTCTTCAGATATGTTTCCGCCAATCAATAAATAAAAGGCAAATTGAAAAAATTTTCGTTTGTAGCAGGAAATACATCGGTTTTCAGTGGGATTATCAACTGGAACGGTCTGTTATTCCTGATTTTGATCTCGCAACTTCATTGCCTGTTTGCTGATCTCTTCCCCACTTGAACCGTCAAAAAGATTTTGTCATATCATGCGAAATGTTTTTAACATCAAGAAAGTTAGATACGTTGAGAAAACCCAAAAAGTGATCTACCAAGGCAAAATGAAAAAGAGGAAAGACCGTAAAAACTTCGAGGTCTATTCTGCCCTGGATTTCATAGCGACTATTACCCTACATATTTCTGATAAATTTTCCCAACTGATCAGGCACTACGGGTAGTACTGGTAGGAATGCAGTGCCGAGGGTTGTTCCGTTCTTTTTCA
>JABGPJ010000151.1 GCA_018645005.1 Deltaproteobacteria bacterium
TTATGGGACTTTTGCGGACAGATTATGCCAAGTTATTTTTGTACGATCCCTTAGTGATGAAAAGATAGTCTGCAGTGACCTATTTTTCCACGGTTTTTTCAAATACCAGATCGGTCAGGCCCGGTGCAATGATTGGCTCATCTGCGGATAGATTAGCACCATCCAATAAATCGAGAATCGTATCTGCCAGTTTTGAGGTTTTGCCAGCGTAACGCACAAATACGCGATTGATGGATGGTTTGGCATCCTTGAGTGAATTATCGAAATTGATAAATCGGAAATTATCCGCTTGCGCATTTTCGATCAACTTGCGGGTATTTCGGAATTCACGTCCTGAATACCCTTTCATGACCAGCTCATACCGGACCAGTTTGTCACCGATGACATCTATGGTTGACATCTCCTTTATGATCTGAGGAATAAACGAGCGGTTCATATCCTCATACGCGTCCTTGATCAGACCGGTGAGCATGGCAGAATCGTCAGTATTGGGACCGGCTCGTCTTGCGACCTGCACGATGGTATTGGCGAAAGCCCCGCCGGAACCCACTGAGATATTCTTGGCTGTGACGTTGAGGTTCAAGGCCATATTGTTACCCGTTTTGCTGACGGACATAATGTTCACTTCCACCACGACCTTGGCAAGTTTTTTGAGAATGGAGAGACCTGTCGCGTAAAAGGCTTCAGCATCCTGCATCTGTTTGTCCAACGCTGCGTCACCCGCTTTGCTACCAGCCACCATTGCCATGAACTGCTTTTTCGATACTTTTGAAAAAGCGGCCTTCATTTTGGGGTCCGCCTGCAAAGAAGCCACTGCATTTCTGAAGTCCAGCGCCTTAAGTCCCCGCTGATTGAGTTCGGTTTGAATCTGGTTCATCAAAGAATCTTCAATATCGGAGAATCGATATCCGATAGCTGCCAGATCCAGATCTTTGCGGCTGGTCACGACTGTCACCAGAGTGCTGCCGCTGGCATCAATGATTCTTAAATCTTTCTGCAGGGCAACCAGAACTTTCTGACGGTTGACTTTGAACGTAGCTGAAACGCCATAAAACTTTCCAAGATAGATTTTTTTCGCACCGTTAGCTTCCCGGTCAACGATGTATTTATCGATATTCTTAGAAAGATAGCGTTCTATCTCTTCATAGCGCCGGTTATAATCTTCAGCAGACATCAGTTCCCGGACCATCGTCTCAACTGCGATGATAGCGGCATTCTCCATCGCCTTTCTTTTTGCCGCCAGGGTATCCTGCTTTTTGATTAATGCCTTGGCTTTGACATTGATGATCCGGACATCCGGCGAATCCTCCCTTAGAGTTGGTCTACCCGTGACATCAGCCAGTGTCAGGAAATTTGCTTCTGTGATGGGTGCCGGTTTGGATCCAAAACTACATGATACCAGTAGTGACGTGATAATGACCGCTATGATTCTGTTTCCTGTTTTCATGAGTCCCTCTTTACATGAGTTGGATTTTTTTATTGACAGCTTTTGTCCTGCAAACTTCGTTAATTCTCTAAATAGTGATACAAAAATTGCCATTCCAACAATGAAAATTGAAAATTGGCAAAGCTTTTTTAGATAATAAGTACGAATTTTAAGATAATATTTCAATTAATAAAAGGATTTTCTGATATCGTCACAAGAAAGTGGGCAGGTAGTGTTTAACCAAGCAATAGCAATCCCCGTTATGAATTGGATTGGTTTTTTTTTAGTCTTGTTCAAGTTGGGTAGGCTTGAGATCTGCTTTTCTGGTATTATCAGAAAAAACGGGACATTTTCGGATATTTGATGTTACCTGCGCAGCCAAAAAAAACTTTAACTATCTATAAAACTAACAAGTTGGCGAGTTTGTGCCTAATTCCGTTGTTTTCGAGTCAATTTTTAGGAAAATCGCATTGCATAAGACGACTGAAAATGATATTTTAAAAAATTAATATCAATTACAGTTACAGGATTTTGAAGAATTATTGTGAACATCATAGAAGCAGTCAAATAGTTGATGCAACTTTCTGAAAATCTTTCTAATCTTCTGACAGAACTAGTACAGCCAATGGCTCAAGTTTCTGGCCTTGAACTGGTAGAGATCGCTTTGAAGCAGGATGAAGGCTATACAATTCTTGACGTGGTGATTGATAAGGAAGGCGGCGTATCGATTGATGATTGTGCCAAGCTAAGTAAAAAGATTTCACTGGCACTGGATGTGGAGGATCTGATTCCTTTCAAATATCATTTGGAGGTGGGATCCCCCGGAATATTCCGTAAATTGAAGTCGGAAAGTGAGCTTGAAAAGCATCTGCACGCCAGGGTAAAAGCCGTTTTTTTTGAGCCGGTTGCGGGACACAAAAAAATTGTTGGAACCTTGACCCGTTTTCAGGATGGGAAAGTTTATATCAGTAAAGAGAGTGAGGAACTGGTGGCCGATTTTCAGCAGATCAAAACAATTCAGCTTTATCCCGACATATAGCTGTCCATGAAATTGCAAATACTGGCAGCGGTTGATGTGCGAGAGTGAAACATAGAAGCTATTGACCAGGACTTAAATTATACCGATAGGAGTATTGCATGAAACCTGGTGGTTTATTAGAAGCGATAATGGAGTTGAGTCACGAACGTGGCCTGGATCAGGACGCGATTGTCGAGGCGATTGAAGATGCCATCGTAGGCGCAGCATATCGGAAGTATAAGAACTATAAGAATATTGAAGCTGAGTTGAACCTGCAGACCGGTGAAATTGATTTGATGCACTATAAGGTGGTTGTCGATCAGGTGAAGGATGCTGACAATGAGATTCTGCTTGATGAGGTGATCAAGCTCGATCCATTGGCAGAGAGTGGAGATGAAGTTGAGTATGAAATTGACAGCAATGAGTTTAAAAATGTGATTGCCCAAACGGCCCGGCAACTGATTTTCCAGAAAATTAGAGAAGCAGAACGGGAATCGGTGATTGAAAAATATGCCGAAAAGAAGGGCGAAATCATACATGGAACCGTATCGAGGATCGAGCGGGGCAGGGTGATCATCACTATCGGTAACGCTGTCGAGGCAGCATTGGAATATCGGGAACAGATCCCATTCGAGAAACTTCAGGCGGGTGAGAACGTCAGGCTTTTACTGATCGATCTGCTTTCTGACGGCAGGGGCCCCCAGCTGATAGTATCGCGTACCCATCCAAATTTTTTGATCAAGTTGTTTGAAGTCGAAGTTCCCGAAGTCTATGATGGAATTATCGAAGTGGTCGCTGCAGCAAGGGAGCCGGGAAAAAGAGCCAAAGTTGCGGTCTATACCAACGACTCCGATATTGATCCGGTAGGTGCCTGTGTTGGAATGCGGGGCTCCAGGGTTCAATCAATCGTTTCTGAATTATGCGGTGAACGGATTGATGTCATCGAGTGGTCGGAGAGTCTGGAGCAATTCATTGCCAATTCTCTGGCGCCGGCTGAAATCATTGAGATTGACCTGGATGAGGAGAATGGTTCGGCGAATATTAAAATCGCACAGGATCAGCTGTCACTGGCGATTGGAAAACAGGGGCAGAATGTGCGTCTGGCTTCGAAGCTGACCGGTATTATGATCAATATAAATCCCTGGGAACCAGAAAGGGAATTGACGTCGGAAGAAAACATCAGTGACAAAACAGACGAAAACCTTGCTGCGGATAATAATTCGGAAACTGATGCAGCAGTGGACGTTGCCGAAAAGGGTAATGAAGCCATTGATCCTGGCAAAACAAAGAACGTTGCTGAGGCAGAGGACGCTGCCGAAAAGGGCAATGAAGCCATTGATCCTGGCAAAGCAGAGGACGTTGCCGAGAAAGGCAATGAATCCATTGATCCTGGCAAAGCTGGTGAGGCTGCCATCATCCCCCCAACGGATGCTGACGCTGTTGAAGCCGCGCCAGGTGAGGCTTCTGAAGATAAACCGGTTGAAGTTGCTGCTGAAACAGTTGTTGAGGATGGGAATGAAACGCCAGTAGTAGTGGATACTGAAGTGGAATCTCAGAAGAAGATAGATGCTGAAAATGTCGAGGTTGCTGAACCACCCGCAGATGTCGCTGATGGTAAGCCTAACCTGGACAAAGAGATTTAAAAAAAGCTGTAACCTGTAAAGCCAGGGCTTGATTTCATTGGTGATTTTGATTGAAATATGTTTGTTGTTTGAACTGAAAAGAAAACTTCCGGAGGTTTGTTCATGTCGTTGAGAGTGTTTGAATTGGCAAAAGAACTGAATATTCCCACAAAAGAGCTCATTAAACGCATTAAGGTTTTGGGGATAGAAATTACGGGGAATTTTTCCGCCCTGGCCGATGAACAGATCACGGATATCCGAAAAAACTTTTTGGAGCCCGCTACTCGGATTAAGGAATCCCTTGTATCTGGCGAAGAAGGTCCCAAAAGAGTCCGTCGCAGAATCATCTCCGCGAAGAAGGCAACAGAGGGAAGAAAGATCAAAGAGTCTCTGAAACTGGATGATGCTCCGTTGGAAAAAGATGTCGAAACTCGAAAGCAGATGTCGGCTGAAGAGACTGAAGAAGAAACTGTTAAGAAACCGAAAAAGATTATTCGGAAAAAAGCGGTTGAGCCGGTGGATGAGGTAGTTGAAGAAACCGAAGAGCAAAAACCAGAACCCACAAAGGAAGTCAAAGAAGAGAAGAAAAGAACGCCCGCCAAGGATATCCGGAGACGGATTATGAGAGCCGCACAAAATACCGCTGAACCCAAAGTGGTCACACTAGCGGAGATAAAGGCGGAGAAGAAGGCGGAGACGAAGAAGGCGAAAGAAGCTGCCGCAGCGGAAGAGCAAAAAGTGACTGCTGCTAAGAAAAGTGATGAGATTGCGGAAACCGTTCAAAAACCATCAAAGGAAACGGAGACAAGCGCAAGCAAAGCTAAAAAAGCAGATCTGCCGGCAGATGAGAAAAAGCCTGGAACGACGAAAAAAGAGAAGAAACAGGTAGTAGAAAAAGGGAAAAAATCGGCAGCGGACGGAGAAAAAGCAGCGAAGCCCAAAAAACCAGGTGTGGTTGCTGATGCTGAAAATCGGACACTGGCAAAAGAATTCGCCCGCAAAGAAAAAGCGAAAATTGATCCAGAAACGATTCCGGATCCGCTGGAAGAGATCGGGGGGGAACTTGAATCACAGAATCTGCCTTCAGTCCGACCGGGTAAATTCATGCCCAAAAAGCGGTTCTCCAAATCTTCCAGGCGAAAAGATAGAAATCGAAAACAGAAAATAACCAAGAAGGAGGTTCATACGTTTAACCCCAGACAAAAAGATCTTGTGGTTGGAGAGTTCATTACAGTTGGCGATCTAGCTGGATTGATCGGGATTAAGGTCCCTCAAATTATCAAAACACTGATGTCTCTGAGTATCATGGCGACAATCACACAGTCGATCGATGGCGAAACAGCGGTTCTTGTTGCTGGCGAGCATAATGTCGACTTGAAGGTAGAATTCGATTCCATTGAGGACGGCATCGATCAGATTGTCGACCAAACGAAAAATCTTCAACTGCGGTCTCCGGTTGTCACCATTATGGGACATGTGGATCACGGTAAAACCTCACTGCTGGACATGATTCGCAGCACTAATGTCATCGGTGGCGAAGCGGGTGGAATTACCCAGCATATTGGCGCCTATCACGTAAAAACGGCGGCAGGTCATATTACGTTTCTGGATACACCGGGACACGCAGCATTTACAGCCATGCGTGCCAGGGGGGCAGATGTAACGGATATTGTTGTTCTGGTTGTTGCTGCGGATGACGGTCCCAGGCCACAGACAGTCGAAGCGATCGACCATGCTAAGGCTGCCGGTGTGCAAATAATTGTGGCCATTAACAAGTGCGACAAGCCAGATGCGAATCCGGACAGAACCATCCAGCAATTGATGGAGCATGAACTGGTTCCGGAAGAGTTTGGAGGCGATGTCCCCATGATCAAAGTTTCCGCAAAATCGGGTGAGGGCATTGATAAGCTACTGGAAATGCTCCATCTGCAGTCTGAAATCATGGAACTGAAGGCGGACCCGGATCGGTTGGCTCAGGGGGTCGTAATCGAATCAAAAATCGATAAAGGACGGGGTAACACCGCCACTATCCTGATTCAGACGGGAACCCTGAAAATTGGAGACAACTATGTAGTGGGGACCGAATACGGTCGGGTGAGAGCTATGTGGAATGATCGTGGAAGGAAGCTGAATGAAGCATTTCCTTCTGTACCGGTTGAGATCGTCGGTTTGAACGGCGTGCCTATGGCTGGGGATCGATTCAATGTGGGGCAAGACGAAAAACAGGTTCGTCAAATCGCAACCCTGCGTTCCGAAAAAGAGAAAGCCAAGAAGCAGGCCCAACAGCATAAGCGCAGCTTGGAAAATCTACTGGAATCCATGGGCAAAGATGAACAGCGGATTCTTAATTTGATCATTAAGACAGATGTGATTGGCTCACTGGAGGCTCTCTCGGATGCCCTGTATCGATTGGGGAACGAACAGGTGGCAATTCGTGTGATCCGTGGAGCGGTAGGTGCCATCACCAGTACTGACGTTCTGTTAGCCTCAACCAGTGATGCGGTAATGATTGGTTTTAATACCCGGCCGGACGCATCTGCTAAAAAACTGTCCGTTGAGGAAAATGTGGATGTGCGCACGTACAGTATTATTTACGAGGTCATCGACGACGTGAAAAAGGCATTGGAGGGTATGCTGGAGCCGATCATTCGTGAAGAGATACAAGGAAAAGCCGAAGTATTGGAAGTATTTAATATCCCGAAAGTTGGCGTAATAGCTGGAACCAAGGTGACAGAAGGGAAGTTTGTCAGGGATTGCCCTGTCAGAGTCATACGGGATAATGTCATCATACACAATGGCAAGCTGTCTTCGCTGAAACGCTTCAAGGACCAGGCCAAGGAGGTTATGTCTGGCTTTGAGTGTGGTATTGGGATTGACGCCTATAAGGATATTAAAGTGGGTGATGAACTGGAATCCTATTCGAGGCTTGAGACAGCAGCGAAGCTCTAACGGTTTTTGGGTTTCTCGAAGTGCCCTACATGGACAGGCCAGAAAAATTTTACGACTGTCTACAACGGATCCGAAAAAAACAATCGTTTGTTAAAGGTCAATGCTGTTCATTCGTGAGTTTTATCCGACTCTTTTTTTAGAGGAATTCTTTAAGGTTAAATGAATGGCAAAGGTCAACAACAATCGGAAAAAGGAGCTGATCAAGATAAAGCTCTCAACTATCCTGCAAAAATCATCCAATAACCCAAAATTTCTGGGTGTCACCATTATCGATGTTAATCTCAGTCCTGATTCAGCATCTGCAATTGTACATTATTCAGTCTTTAACCCAAAGTTGGATACTGCTGATGTCACGCAGGCATTGAATGAAGCTGGCGGCTTTTTTCAAGCCAAATTGGCCAGGACCCTCAAATCAAGAAATACTCCCCGGCTTAGATTTGTATTTGATGGCGGTTTTGATCACGCTGATCGCATTTCCCAGCTGCTGAATCAGATCGAAATTAAGGACGAACCAACAGAGACAGATCTGTAGAACTCAATCCCTACCTCAAGGTTCCTTCGTACTGTGTTCATACCTCTCCAGTTTTCTGTTTAGAAAACGGCAAAACGTCACGTCTTTAAAAAAAGCTAAAGTTTATCCGAAATCTGCCGATAGAGAATAAAAGGAAGGGAAAACTTTTTCTACTTCTGAAATGATTTGTGCTATCCTCATGCTTCAGAAAATTGCTGACAGGAGGTCATAGCAATCTTTTGGGTGTTGGAATCTGGCAATTAGAATTCCGATGGTGTTTCAGTTTTCTGCTGAAAAAAGGGTTTTGGGGCTAAAGTTTTTTCTAGAGATACCGATATAGAAATAGTGCGGGGAGTTAAATTTATTGAAATGGGGATCATGGAATAATAATTGTAATCCTATTCTTGGATAAAAACTTAATTGCGGCAGCATGAGCCGGCAAACAGGGTTGTGGATGGATTTTCCATCGCTGATAACAGGATCCATCAGCGCGCGGGGGGTCTGTTCTTTCAACTCTTTTAGCCAGATTTGTGCAGATTATTGCCCTATCATCGGCAAAAAATGGAATTATTTGCCGAATGGTCCGTCTTTTCAAGGATAGGTAAATGGCAGGTGAAATAACTTCCAATCCAAATGTGATAACAGGTCTTTCCTCCGGTATGGATACCAAAAGTATCGTGGAGCAAATGATCGCGGCTGAGCGAAAAAAAGTTGAGCCTGTTGAGCAACGGAAGGAAGCGAAGAAATTGGAACTGGATGCCTGGAAACAGACCAAAGTATATTTGGAAAATGTAAAGGCAGCGGCGGAAAAGCTTTCAAAGAAAGCATTATGGGAAGGCAAAATCGTCAGTTCCAGCAATCCGGAAGTGGTTGAGGCGATCGCGACATCCGGGGCGAAGCCCGGGAAACACACTCTGGTCGTGGATAAACTGGCACTCAATCATCAGATTGCTTCCCAGGGGTTCGCTGCCAAGGAAGACCAGGTCGGGCAGGGCGAGGTTATGATTTCGATTGGCGAGGATCAGACTCACAAGATTGTGATTGACGAGACAAACGATAATTTACAGGGATTTGTTGACGCCATTAACGCCCTCGAAACGGAAGTCAGTGCGAATATTATAAAGACAGGCAACAAGGAAAAACCCTTTCAGGTTGTGCTGACCAGTAAAAAGACCGGTCGGGATGGTGAGGTCAAGGTTGTTTCCTATTTGAACGGTGAAGGAGAGGCTCCGACCTTTGATCCATATTACCTGCAGCCGGGAAAATGGAAGGGGATCGGCAGAGCAGAGGAGGGAGAACGGATTGCAACCGGAACAGGCGCGTCAACCGCCATACCGGAGTTGATTGGAGAGTATAAGGGAGACGAAGCCCTGGATTTGACTTTTACAGTTGTCAACACAGGTATCGTTGGTGTCAGTGAAAACCTGCGCATGCGTTGGGAGGATAACACCGGTCGGTACGGGTACCTGGATCTGGGCTCATTTAGCTATACACCAGGTGAGCCGCTTGAAGTAGTTGATGGTATCAGCCTGATTCTGAATGAAGGTGAAATCATCGTTAATGATGTTTTTAAGAGCCGGGCAAAAAATCAGGACTCCGAACTGTACTGGTGGAAGAGTGATGAAGAACGGGCGCCAAAAATCAAACCGCCCACATCATGGAAACGACAGAGTACAGAAGGTGGACCCATTATTACCGGAAAATTTGAAAGTGAAGATGACGATGTTTTTACGTTGAAAGTTGTTGGAAGTGGCCAGATAGGTCAGGGGGATGACCTGAAGATTGAATACGAATCAGAAGGTGGTCTCAAGGGTATCGCCCATGTTGGAAAAGGGTATGAACCGGGGACCAAACTTTCCCTGGGAAAGGGTTTGGAATTGGAATTGAAACAAGGTCTTCTGAACGATGGAGACGTTGCAACATTTGGATATCAGGCCGAATCAACAGCCGATTATTGGTGGCTGGACGATTCGGACCGCCGTGAAGGTGGACAGATAGTTGATCCTACGAACTGGATATCGCCAGAAGTTGATGAGGACGAAGAGGGGTTCGGTGTTCCTGCAGATAAGAAACCGGTGGGGGCGAGGGTCAGCAACGCAGACAAAACGATTGTGGGGACGTATACCGATTTTGAACCTAAGGTTTACACCTTTACTTCCCTGAAAAGCGGTAGTATTGGGGTTACCAAGGGTTTGGAACTGCAGTGGGAAGATGATGCGGGCAATTCCGGGATTCTGAAAGTGGGGGCTGGTGATTACCAGGTGGGAAACCCCCTTGAATTCGACTCAGGGTTGTCGTTAGTGCTGGGGGAAGGGAGTGTCTTCGAAACAGACAGTTTTTCTTTCCGCACTTTCACACCGGTGATTCAGCCACCTCAAGATGCTGAAATCCGGCTGGGAGCAACAGATCTTGGCGGTGGGTTGTTAATCACCAATCCGACAAATACCCTTGAGGATGTCATCGATGGGGTCAAGCTCAATCTGCTCTCCACCGATGAGAAACCGGTGACGATTAGTATCCGTGGAGATACGGAAAAGGCCTTGGAGGGGATTGCCGAATTTACCGAGGTGTATAACAGTACACTGCAGTTTTTTAAGGATGTTACCAAGTATGAAAAGGATACGAACGAGGCAGCCCCACTGCAGGGGGATCGAAATCTGCCGAGAATTCAAAGAGAAGCGAACAGTATTTTTATCGATCCGATTATCGGCCTGGAAGACCAAAAAAATATGCTCATCGCCATTGGTTTGAAAATTAACCAGGAGGGTTTGATCAATATAGACGAAGAGAAATTGACGAACGCGATCAACGATAACCTGACAACCGTCGCCGATCTGTTTCGAAGCCATGGGAGATCAGAAAACACAGGGATTGTCTATCTGGGATCCTCAGAGAAAACCCAGATCAGCGGGAAAGACGGTTTTGAAATAGACATTACGGCGGCCGCGACCCGGGGAAGCTACTCTACACGGCAGGCTTTGGGCCCGGTAACGATCGATGACAGCAACAAAGACATTTATGTGACTGTAAATGGCCGGGAGTCTGAAAAGATTACCCTGGAAACAGGCACTGGTAAAATTGAAGATATTGCCAAGGATCTTCAGAGAAAAATGAAAGAGGATAAGAATCTTGGGAAGATGAAGGTTGTGGTCACATCAGAAGATGGTCAGTTGACCATTCGCTCTAATGTGACTGGAACTAAATCTACTGTTTCTATCCGGGCTGAGGATTCTGCCAACGTGCTTAACCATCCGCTGCTGAACGGGAACTCGGTCGATGGGAGTGATGTGCAGGGAACTATCGATGGTGAGGCCATGCAGGGAAGCGGTCAGATCTTGACAGGCGAGGCCGGGAGTGATTATGAAGGGCTGAAACTTTATGTCTCATTGACCGAAAATCAGATTGGACCTGGCGCAGAAGGTAACATGATTTTTACCAAAGGTGTTGGGACGAAAGTGATGGAATACATCACTCAAACTATGGAGCCCGAAAAAGGGGCTTTGGATATCTATACAAAGAATATTGAAGAACAGTTGAAGAATTACGAAGAAGAATTGGAAACGCTGGAAGACAGAATCAGTAAAAAAAGAGAAAAATTATCTCTAAAGTTCGCGAAAATGGAGGGTCAGTTGGGGCAATTAAAATCGGAGCAGAATTACCTGACCGGTCAACTCGCTAAGCTGGGATAGCTTTCCTTCGGTAGTTAGAACTAATCTTTAAACGACTCTTTCAAGTTAGAGGAAAATGAACCCATATACAAAAAGCAATCAGGCATATAAAAAAGCGGCGGTAACGACAAAAGATCAGGGAACTTTAATTCTGATGCTGTACGATGGGACAATCCGTTATCTGAAAATCGCGATTAATAAAATTAACAAAGAGGATTTGGAGGGGGCACATAACGCCATTTCCAGGGCCAAAGCGATTATTTCAGAGCTGATGACCTCATTGAATATGGATCAATCCGGAAGAGTGGGATCGAGTCTCAAGTCCCTATATGTATATATGTTTAATCGCCTGATCGATGCCAACATCCAGAAGAATGCTTCCTACATTGAAGAGGTTTGTGACCTGATGTCCGAGTTACGGGATGGTTGGCGGACAGTGGTCAACCAGAAAAAAGAGGTGGCAAAAAACGGTCAGTTCAATAATAGAAGCGAAATCAAACCCTTGAATCTGCAGGGATAATTCAGAGGGTTTCCTTAGAGGAACCACCAAACGGAAGAGGATCAAACTGGATCACGAATTCAGGAGAGAAAAGGCAAGTGATCCGGCGCCTGAATGAAACGTAAAACTTAATCGTCTGACCTGAATCCACAAAACAGATGACGATGAAAGTGTGGTACGGGTTGGGCGTCGGAATGGTCGGAACATCCTTGTCAATATGGGTTGTACAGTGAAGATGGTTGCTCACACATCTGTTTGCAATGGATGTGGACAGGTGAGTTGCGTCTGTTTTTCAGGGTTGAGTGAAGCGGATCATCCAACCCCATTTTACTTCGGAGGTCATGAGTTTGCGAATAATTCATGATAATAA
>JABGPJ010000002.1 GCA_018645005.1 Deltaproteobacteria bacterium
ACCAAAAGATCGAATTCTACTGGAAACCGATGCGCCCTTTCTGAGCCCGGTTCCATTGAGAGGAAAATCGAATGTTCCGGGGAATGTCTCCATTGTGGGTCGGTTTGTGGCTGAATTTCTGGCGCTGCCACTGGATCACCTGGCGCAACTTGTATTACAGAATACGCTAACGTTATTTCACAGAATTGAATATGAACATTAAAGTTTTGGTTTTTGCACATATTAAGGAACTGATAGGATCTGGATCTATCGACCTTGAGCTGAGTGAAGGTGCGACAGGGAATGATCTACTGCAGAAAATGGAAGCATCTTTTCCCCAGATAAAGGGGCACCGTAAATATTTAAAACTGTCGATGAACGGTGAATATATCAATGCTGACGCCACCATCATTCAGGATGCCGAAATTGCCATCTTTCCACCAGTGAGCGGGGGGTAAGGGAAAACCATGTTTGAAATAGTCGACCATGAAATTGATATCGACAGCATCACAGCCAAAGTTTCATCACCTGAAGCCGGAGCCATAGCAACCTTTATCGGTGTGACCCGTAACTTTACCGGTAATATGCAGGTGACGTGTCTGCAGTATGAAGCCTACCCCTCGATGGCGATTAAGATGATGAAAAAAATTGGCGCGATGGCTGAAAAAGCCTTTGATATTAAAAAAATTGCCATCACCCATCGAATTGGTGCCGTCAGCATCGAAGAGGTCAGTGTTGTGATTGCAGTGTCTGCAAGTCATCGCAAACCAGCTTTTCGAGCCTGTGAATATGCTATAGATACGCTAAAGGAGCTTGTTCCCATCTGGAAGAAGGAGTTACTGACGAATGGTGAGCAAAAATGGATCGCCAATAATCCCGAACTTAAATAGATTATAAAATTCAATATCATTGGATTACAGGTATATCAGGTATATGGGATATAAACACTTTACAATTTCTGACAATCAACGCAAAGAGTATGCGTCCGGATTTCTTCTTGATCTGATCATCAAGAGAGGGTACCAGTACTCTGTCGTTTTAATGGATGCAGATAAAGACCTGGAACAATTATTTGTTTACATGATGTCGAAGGATTACCTGACGCTGGATAAGAAAAACAACTATGTACATACGCAAAAAGGGTTGGAGAAGCTCGAAAACCTGAAAAAAAGGTATGAAGAGTATCTGGCCCACTTTGATCTTTTTTGTGCTGTCGATCTTGAGTCAGGAGAGTTTGCATTCGAGAAAATATTCGAACTCGATGACGAGGAATGGGAACTGTATGTTAATGATGAACGGTTTGTCGATCTGAGGATTGCGACCGCCTGGTTCAAGAAGATCAATCCCTCTGATTTTGTTTTTCTCAGCTTTTTAAAAGAGAAACAGTTTGATATCAATAGCAGCAACTGGCAGTTTGATATTCTGAGCGGCCTGATCTGGGAAAAGATCGAGGAGATTATCGACACGTCTATTCAGATTGAGGAATTGGAATATATGGACGAGGACAACGAAATCATTACCGGGATGCGGGTGATGGAAGACGTTGTCCGGCAGGGCGCGAAACTGAGCGAAAAACTATACCATGAAGAGGAACATCTGAAACAAGAGAGCAGTGAGTATCCCAATGACTACTATGACTCTAATCATGGCGACTATGTCGTCACAACGTATGAGAGTTATTACGATCCTTTTTATATCAATCCGATCTGGTTCATTTTTTGATGGGACACAAGCTGTCAAATAATAGTTAAAATCTATGCATTATTTGGCACTCCGAACATTTACGGCGCAGGGGCCTTTGCGTCCTTCCCCTATTTCAAATTCAACAAGCTCCCCCTCGTTCAGTGTTTCACCCTGTATCTCAGAGTGATGCACAAATATATCACCACCTGATTCCTGCTCAATAAATCCAAAGCCTTTGTTTTTATTAAACCATTTTACCTTGCCTTGTGACATCCTGACCTTTTTATGC
>JABGPJ010000186.1 GCA_018645005.1 Deltaproteobacteria bacterium
GAAAATAGACCTCTGGTATGCATTGCTTCGGGTACTACGGATTCTACTCGAACAAATCAAGAGGGTTGAGAGCAAAAGCGGAACTAGTGGAACTTACTCAAGACACCGCTGAAGAAAATAACAGGGAAGGCGTCAATATCATCGACGTTTCAAAATACCAGCCTAAAAAAGTGCCGTCTCTCACCTGGTGCGAATGCATTAAAAAGATCTGGAAACAAGATCCATTGATCTATCCGGATTGCATGGGGCTTATGCGAATTATCTCGTTTATCACCCAAGTGTTTCACATGGTATCAAATGAAACACGTCGCCCGAGGGGCCAATCAACCATAAGATTCTCAAACACCTGGGCCTATGGGAGGAGGAGACTGCTCGATATCCGCCTCCTTCCAATACTCCGGAGATTGTGTGGACCCCCGTCGATGATGCCGGAGGCAACGTGTTTTCTTTACATTAATGGAAAACACTTGGATGAGCAGTACCTGATCAGCCGGATATTGTGGGTTAACATTTCCCGTGTCATGAGCGTGGTTGCGAAGACCGGACAATTGTATTCCGAATCCGAAGGTTCACCAGCTGGACGTTCATCCCGAGACCCCATTACTTTGGGTCCTTAACGAACAGTTAGGATTAACAGGAACAAAGTACAGTTGTGGCATAGCGGAATGTGGTTCTTGTACGGTGCATATTAATGGCGAACCTTCATTCTCCTGTTCAATTTCGGGCCGCCCTCTTAAAAGAGAATCCAACACCGGATGACGACGCAATCGATTTGGCCATGTCGGATGTTTTATGTCGTTGCGGAACTTACCAGGCTATTCGAAAAGCGATTCACCTTGCAGCTCAGGAGTATCAAAATGGAAAAAAGTGAAGTCAATCAGAGTCGAAGACGTTTCTTAAAGATCAGCACCGCCACCGGTTCTGTGCTGATCGTCGGGATTCAGTTACCCAACTGCAGTGGGAAAACTGATGTTTCCGCCGCCACGCCAGACAGCGAAGCAGATGTGTTTACGTCCAATGCCTGGAAAAAAATACATGCGGATAACACGATCACAGTGATGGTAAGTCACTCGGAGATGGGACAGGGAATTACGACCGCTCTACCGATGATCGTTGCACAAGAATTGGACGCTGACTGGGCGAAAATTCGATTTGAAATGGCACCAGTGGGTGAGGATTATAAACATCCCCTGTTTGGCGTGCAATGGACTGTATTTAATTTCAGCGGCCGCACACCTCCAGATATAATTTTTTCTTCCTAGATCACAGTATTCTTGATTAAAAGATTAGGTAGCCATTTAAAACATTTTCTTCAGAGTGGGCTGACTGCTGGCCCACTACCCCGGTATCCCGTCATAGGCAGCGGCAAAAATCATAATTTGGGTTATCTGTACGTTATAGTCCCCGCTGGTGTAAGTGCGGTTATCATGTTAATAGTAGCACTCCTGATTAACAATCTGTCGAGAAATCGAAAATATCCTGACTTCTGGATGTGATTGCAAGGAGCCCATTGGTCAATTTTACGATGTTAATCGAACCTCCTCCTGGATAAACCGTCAACAATTAGTCAATTCAACATATCAGTAATCAACTGATATTTATGAATCGATGATATTTTGAGGAGGCAGACGACTGATCAAATCACAGATGGTTTTGATCTCTTCTGTCTCTCTTTTTCCTGCTTCCTTTTGAAGACATTGGAGAAAGTAGTCAAACTGTTCAGAATCCTGAAGAAACTCTTTTAATCCACCTTTCTTCAATTGAATTCTTAATTCGTCCATGGCATACCTACTGCCACAGACTATGGTTCTTACAGCCAGCAATTCCAGGGTATCATTGCACCATCCATATTGAGCAACCGCATTAAAAACCAGCTCTGTAGGAAATAGTTTTTCATGGTCTGGATTAATTATCCCGCTTTTCAAGTACCGGATAAAGAGACCAATATATTGACGGTCAAACAAAACCAAGGCTTGTAGTGCATACATACAGGCTTGAGTGTCGTCGTCGTACCACAGTTCACCAGGTGCATTGTCGACCACATTTTTCAGAAATTCAGCGAGTTTTTCGGCCTTGCCAGGGGTCAAAATCAGAGATTCATAAAACTGTTTTTCATTCATTACTCGCTGAGAGTCCTTAAAGGAAAACCTGAGACGATCATCGACAATCAGCTCCTCCAGCTTGTGAGAACGGTCAATGAGCTGTTCAAAGGCGTCAATGAGATCCGATTCATCATCCAGGCTCCCAATAACAACGGTGGCAGCTTTCAAATCCTCTTCAAAATATGCGGAATCCCGGATTAACTCACGTGACGGTTCAGAATCAACCACTCGATATTCCTGGGGCGTGTTGTCCCGTGCCGGTATGATCACAAGCGGATATCGGCCGGTTTTATCTATTCCCAGCCGGGCGAAGCGGAGTTCACGGTTAAGCTCTTCCAGCCTGCCTTGTGCCTCTTTCATTTCCGCCAGTTGCGTGACACTAACCGTAAAGCTCAGCATGTTCTGGTACTCTATTTTTGATATCTGGTCCTGGACGGCCTCTTTCCTCCCATTCAGTATATCAAGGGCACTATTTATATTCCTGGATTCTTCGGGGCTCAAGGGTGTGCTTCGCTGCAGAATGATTTTGGCAAGGTTGTCAATATTCAGGCGTTCGATGTCAGCACCATGCTCTATCAGTAATCGTATAATATCCGGGTTTTCCAGTTCAAAGGCCAATTCCAGCGCTGAGCATTCAAAATCCGGGTGGATGATGTTCAGATCGATGTCATCTTGCAGGATCTCCCTGACCCGATCCTTATCCTCGGCTTCGATCGCCTCAAAAAGAGTATCCTCGCCAGGTAATAATAAATGGAAGTAATCCTCCAGCAGCGATTTAAACAGGGTGTGATTTCTGAAATAGGAAAGATTGCCAGGCACCTCAGAAAACTTCAGGAACATCTGACTTTGTGCCTGTTGCTGAAGCATGTCCAACCCTGGTTCCGGCTGAAATACGGCGAATGTCAGTAAAACTCCAACTATGTCATGATTAAAATTGTACCGGTTGATAGCATCATTCACCAAGTGACTGATGGCATTTCCTTCATATTTCCCGTCAACCGCACTGCCCAGGTAGTTGATTAATAATTTAAGGTATTTTTCATCCGAAAATACCAATGACTGCATTGCATAAAAACCGGCTGGCAATTCAGTATCATACCAAAGTGGGGCTACATGGTTGCAGAGATTTTGAACAAAACGACTCATCGCCGGAAGACATTCTGTTATTGTGCCTGCAATTTTAAAAAACGCCTCTTCAGAAAGATCACCTTCTCGGCTGTGAAATCGAAATCGTAGCAGGTTCCCATCCCTGATCTCGTCAATATTCTCGGTCAAATGGACCAGTTGCTCCAGAGCAGTTTGAACTGAGATTTCATCTTCAGGATTATCCAACCCGACAATGGTCCAGGAGAACTCCTTCTCGGATTCCAGGCCTGTATATGCAAATGGTATCAGGATTTCTGCCGGTAACAGGATAAGCAGATCACTGCCGGATTGAAGATCTATTTTTGACAGATCAATTGTAATGGAAGGAACTCCAAAAGTAAGGTATCGATCGTCATTAGAAATCGAAACCGGATTATCAAAACCGGTGCGATAAAATGGATCATCTGTTGAACAGGACGGATCGCCCGGGTGGGCGATAAGCGGAGACAGATAGTCACCTTCCAGCGATATTTTTCGAATCGTCCCGTGCTGAAAGGTTACCCAGAAAGCACCCTCTGTATGGCAGAACGCAAATGCGTCAATACGCTCAAGGAACTCATCCCGGACTTCAATCTGTTCTTCAGAAGCAGCCGGGGATTCCAGATATGACAGCGCTGTGTCAGGGTCATCATCTTCAAACAACTGACCAGGGTGAAACTGGCGTAGGGTTATCTTCCGGATAACCTTACAGGTATTTAGATCAAACAAGATCGCTTTGGCAAGATAACGTTTCTCCCCTGATTCTCTAATGATGTCTATTCGTTCATAGCAAGGACGAATACCCACATTTCTGTCCGGGCAAACAGCCATCGGTGGCACAGAAAACCGCCCCGTAGGTGAACTGGAGAAATATTGTGACAACCGTCTGTTGTATCTGACGTCTACCCGCAGCAAACCGTCTCGCACATCCCGGCCGTCAATGCTTCCGGTAGGGAAATAGAAAACCACCTCCTCGTTATTGATGACCTGCAAACTGGTAAGCAGAATTTTATCGGGAAGCTGAAGCCGATTCCGGATCTCCAGCGTCCGAATATCAATCATGAGGAGAAACCTGCTCGAATCATGTACCGGGTCAAGTGCTACAAGTAACAGGCTTTCGTTTTGGTCCAGAACAGCTCCCGCCGGCATTTGGGAATAAAACTCTTTTGAGGCAATCTCGTTGCGACCAGCAATATCATAAACACCGACTCTGGCGGTTTCATCCACCGTGAGCATGTGCTTCCCCTCAATAACCCTAACCAAAATCAGGACCGGGTTGTTATTCCTGGGCATGAATTTCCACACAAGTGAGCCGGTTTGATCGCCCTCTGTTTCCCATAGTTCAACATACCCGCAACCACCGGGTGTGGTTGCCGTTCTGGGCTCGTATCTGGCGGATTTGTTTTGTGAATATTCACTCATGTTTCGATGGGACAATGTGTTAAGAAAACGTCGATTTTGTAATGTCTATTATTCGTTTTTTAATCAAAATTGACCAGTGCCGTTCTTGATAGACAAGTTTTTATACTCAAGATTTTCAGGAGTACGATAATGCCGGTATTTAAAGTGACAAACGTACTTTTCTCGTTCCTTTGAAGTTTTGTTCTAAGTCTGAAGGGATGATCGAACGGAAGAAACAGGTGCGAATCTCCCTCGATTGCCTATGGGAATAAAATCTCTAATAAAGCCCTTCCTCTTCTGAAATGGTAATAGAAATCCTATTTTGATCTTACAAGGGAGGTTTGGTAGTAGACAGTAGTAAATGGTTTCTCAAAGCAAAGAAAGCTATTCTTATAGAGGCAATATGCCACCAACAATCGGATAAAAGGTGCTGAAATTCTCCTACAGCTCGGTTTGTCAACGCTGAATCTTGACGGAAAGATCACCTGTCGAAACCTTACCTCCAACTGAGCTAACTAAACAGACTCAGCAGCAAAACCAGACAAGGAAACATAGTCAAACCT
The DNA here is from genome assembly GCA_018645005.1 of Deltaproteobacteria bacterium. Lineage (GTDB taxonomy): Bacteria > SAR324 > SAR324 > XYD2-FULL-50-16 > XYD2-FULL-50-16 > JAHJRI01. Next base: position 5,192 of record JABGPJ010000186.1, read on the forward strand.
ACGATCGATTAAGGATACAAGCCTTCAATCGAATTATTTGCAGTGTCTTACTGCTACATATCTTTGGTATTTCAGGTTCATTTTTTTTTCAATGCAGCGTTCTCTTGTTCCGTAGCCTGATGTGTATTTACTTTTTTTGCTGTTTGAACAAGCGGGAAGGTACAAAAGAGATGCAGCAAGTGCAGTGAAGATAACAACTTTACCAACAAGATTTATACTATGCGATAATGGTTTTATTTTATAGTCCATTGGTTTGTTTTTAAAAGATTTGTTAAACACCAATTTTTCCCTTTTTGATTTTTTAGAATTTTTTTTCCAAAGGTTTAATAAAACTTGTGGCGGAGATCTTAAGGAATTACTTTTTTGGAGTCAAGCTCTTTTCCCCAGTTTTTTTCAAATGGCTTGAATCAGGTATTGATTTAATGATTGATGCGTTTTCGAACGAAGGGAGATGCTGGAAAAAGACCGCTGCATTGGATGCGGGTTGTATGTGACCAGTTGCGAAGTAGGGGCGCTGAAATTGCGAGGAAAAGCCAGATTGCCGAATCTGGCCAAGATGATACTTCGATCAAAACGAGACGGTTTCCTGTCCAGGAACTACAAGTGAATTTGCGACAATATAAATGGCGTTGATTATCTTGTTTTGGTTACCAGGGGCTGATAGGCCTGTCCACTTGTCTTTATTTTAAACTCGGATTTTATCTTGTTTAAAAGATGTTTTTTGTCACCCAACAGATCGTACAAAGTTCCGGCTATCACTTTTGCCGAAAACAACATTGCAGTAAAACCAATTCCAGACCCTGAAGCAGCTGTGGCTTGCCACGAGTGAGCTGCGGTGCCAATGGGCCATGTCGCCGCTGTAAACTGTGCCAGGGGGACAATCCAACTGACATCACCCACATCGGTTGAGCCGGGCATCACTTCCTTTTCATCATCATTTTGAACAATGTCCGCATGCAAGATTTCGCCTTCAAGTTCTTTTGAACCAAAATAGCCGGCAATAACCTTTTCCTGCTGCCCTTCAGGAAAGCTTTTTACCAGTTCTCTGGCAAAGGTTCTATCAGCATCAGTAAACCTGGGAGCCCCTACTGTTTTCATATTTTCATGTAAGAGGTCACCCAGTATATTGTTTCCCAGAACATTATAACATCCTGCAATGACTTCATGTTCAACACCGGTTTCAGTCATAAGGGCTGCACCTTGAGATATCTTTACCAGGCGTTGAAAAATGTCCTCTATCTGTCTTTTTTCGGGGGCTCGCACATAGTACCATGACTCTGCATTGGCAGGAATTATATTGGGAGGGCCTCCCCCTTTTGTGATTGTGTAGTTAATCCGTGCCTTATCAATAATGTGCTCCCTAAGATAATTGGCCCCCACATTCATTAATTCAACGGCATCCAGTGCGCTCCTTCCCATTTCTGGAGCGGCCGCCGCATGGGAAGAAATTCCTGAAAACTTAAATAAAGCCGATTGCATTGCCAGAAAGCTGGAGCGCAAGACGGTATTCATACTGGCAGGATGCCACGTCAGGCAGGCATCCAGATCATTGAAAACACCCTCCTTTGCCATTATAACCTTTCCCGTCAAGGTTTCTTCTGCCGGACATCCATAATAGCGCACAGTACCATTAAATCCGTCCTGCTCAAGAAGTTCTCTGATGGCCAAAACAGCCCCGATACCTGCGACACCCAGTAGATTATGGCCACAGCCATGTCCATTTTCCTGTTCCTTAATCGGATTGTAGCTGCCGGAAACCTGCTGAGAAAGACCGGGTAGCGCGTCATACTCCCCTAAAACACCCAGGACAGGAGACCCCTGGCCAAATTCAGCCACAAAAGCAGTTGACATCCCAGGTATATTTCTATTGATCTTAAAACCTGCTTTTTCCAGCATGGCTATTTGCAGATCACAGGCATACACCTCTTCCAGTGCCTTTTCCGGATTTTGCCAGATATTGGACGCCGCCTTTGTCAGCTGACCATTTATGGCATCCATATAAGCAAAGAGGTCTTCTTTCATTGTTTATTAGTATGATCAACCCTGTTTTTTAATGACACCTTATGGGATGTAAATCAGGATATATTGGATCCTGCCATCCCGTTAATCATCCATAATAACTTTTGTTCATGAACCGGAGCAAAAAAGGTCTCACTGTTTCAAGTTTCTTAGCTGAATTTACTTTTTTGCTCCACCTGGATTATTTGCCCGAAGTAGCTCGAATCTGCCTCATAATGTCTGACTCAGGACTATGACTTCATATAAAGCCCAACTCCTTTAAACGTACCCATGCCTTCAATCAACTCTCCCAGATAATCTCCCATTTTTGAGAAGAAATCGGGGTCCATCCGTTTCTTGAAGAGGTTACTGGAAAACATTGACACCATTCCATCCAGGGTGGAAATGCCATCTTTTGTAGCAGGATCGTATTGTGCCCAGTTGTTTAGATGTTCTTCCGACCGGAAGAAAAGCATCTTGCTTCAGGCGTGGGCTACGTCCGTTCGCCATTTCGTAACGGGAACAGATACGTAACAAATCAGATCTTCGGGATCGGCTTTTTGGACGATGCCGTCGCGCATTTCGATGGTGATCGGTTCACCACAGTCAAGACATGGGGACTCGATGCGAACTGTTTTCCCCGGAAATAGCCAGCTGACCGCTAGCGATTCGAAAGCTCACTGTGCAAACCACTTCTGCTCCCCATCCACCGTTACCTTGAACTGTGTGGGAAGGTGGTTGAACGGGGCAAACGATGTGATAAAATCTGTGTTCGGATATAACCAGCCGTATATGCCCGAATTAAATAACTTGTGCATTGTTTGCCGCCCCTCTTCAAGGGAAAGCTTCAACTCAGCAGCTATCTCGGTGTAATGCGGCGCCTGGCCAGTATCCACCATTCGCTTCATAATAAAATGAAACGTTTGACCCAATAACTCGGTACCACTCATTTTTCCTCCTTTTTTGGACATTAGATGAGAACCCTGGTCAATAATTCACTTCGACCTGTTAATTGCTTACACGATATTGAAAAAAATCTCAAATCACATCGGTTAGTCAGTTGTTTACCTGTTTCTAAAGGACCGCTTTGTCAGGCAGCTGGTTCCTTTTCGTTATTTTTTTCAGAACCGGAGAAAGGATGAAGTCGAGCGAAATCCAGTGAAAAGAGGCTAACATGACTAAACACAATGAGGCCAAAATATTAAAAAGCAAAAGCATTTTACCACGTCTTTTGCGGCGTGTGGTTGTAAGATTATAAATAAAAATTCGGTCTTGGCTTACAGGTGAACATATGCATATCAGAATGGAGTCAGAACGGAGGAAAAATGGAAACAGGGATGGACTCCTTCCGAGTGTAACAGTGATTGACAAACAATATTGGCTGGTTTTATGGAATAACCGGTAAAATCAACCTGGATGGATATTGACTATTATGCAGAATTGTCTGATGCGCTGTTATCACCTCTTTGGTCAAACCGATCGGAGCCCCGGTGTTTAGATTCCGGCCCATTTCCGGGAAATAGGAACTGGTAAGCTGCAATCGAATGCGGTGACCTTTTTTAAATAGGTTTGATGTAGCCCCTATCGTGATGTCAAATTTATACACCTTATCTTTTTCCAGGAACTCCGGTTGATCATATGAGTTTCGATACCGTGCTCGGATAGCGCCGGTTCTCAGGTTTATTGATTTACCGCTCGAATCCACGTCGGCCAGGGTGGCAACAAAATCCGTATCGACAGCCGAGGATGATGCAAACAATTCCAGTTTGATCGGTCCGGTCACTTCTGTATCCTTGGGTAACGGATCGCTGGTATAGACGAGCACATCGGTTCTCTGTTCAACAGCCGTTTGATCTACAGGTCCCGGTGTGGCTTTGCCGTAAATAGAAGTGCCGCCGATTGAAGGTGCGGGATTCAGCGGATCGTAATCGAACCCATCGTTCGGCTCATCCACTGGTGATGTCAGGTGTAATGTCCCGTTACCGTTGCGTGTATTGGCTTTTCCCTGGCTGTGCAGATAAAACGGCGTCCATTGGGTTTGCGCCAATGGCCATTCACTTTCGTTGCGCCATTCGTTTTTGCCCATGACGAAAATCTTGATCGGTTTATCGTCATCAAATTCTGGTTCTTCGTCGGTCAACCAGTACCGATACCAATCAATGAAATATTTCATCTGCTGTGGGAATCCGGCATTCTTTCCGAAATCTCGGTCTTCGAATTTGCTTTTGGTGGTATGCAACCATGGCCCGATAAGTAGCCGGCTCTGGCGAGCTTCAGGGCTGCCGCTTTGCTTTCTCATGCGATTAAAATCGTCAATAGCATGCTCAAGATAATAGTCGTACCAGCCCCCCACAATCAAGGCCGACGCCTTGATATCGTTCATCCGGTTTTCAACGTTGATCTTCTCCCAGTAATCGTCGGGAGTGGCGTGCTGAATCCAGTCGTTATAAAAGGGTAAGTCCTTTTCCATATTAGAGTCTGCCTCTATCAACGGCAGATGAGATACATATTGACTCCAGTCGATCTCTTTTCCCGATATCAAATTGCGGTCAGAATTTTGATAATGCCATACAAAAACATCATTCAAGCGAAATATGCCCTTGTACATCCATCGTTTATACAAACTTTGGGAAGTCACAATGGGGATCATGGTCTTCAAATGGTTACTGCCATAAATCGATCCCAGCCACTGGGTAGAGCCCCAGTATGAAAGTCCGAAAGTTCCCACATTGCCATTGGACCACTCTTGTTTGCCCGCCCATTCAAACGTATCGTGACCGTCTATTGCTTCATTTGTGTACGGATAAAACTCGCCTTCTGAGTCAAGCTTACCTCGGCAGTCCTGCGAAACGACAACGAATCCCTGGGAAGCGAACACTCCGGCAATCTCAGGGATAAATTGTTTTTTATTCGCTCGGCCGTATGGTGTTCGAATGACAATAACCGGGTATCGCCCACTTTCCTCAGGACGATAAACATCAGCAGCCAAGCGCACACCATCCCGCATGGGGATCATTATTTTTTTATCTGTCACAAGACCATATTTCGGTTGTGGTACACCGAAATACATAGCGGTCAACCGTAATTTCGGATTGGATGAGTAGATGGCTGATCCTGCAACCAGAATGACCGCACAAATGATAAGAAGGTTTCGACGGTTAAATATCTTCATGGCATTTCCTTGCGTAGGCGAGGTTATTCCAAAGCGTTTGACATAATCCCTTGCCATTGATAACAACCCTATCAACGGACTGTAGCCACTCTAGAATTCTGATTTAAGTTCCGGCAGTTTTAGCAGAACAATTTAATGGCGTCAAATACCGGAAATCCGTTTGACATATTTAACTTTGGCTGTTAAAAATAAATATCATTAAGATAGTATCTTATAGAAAGGTTTATTATGGAACAACGCATATACGGTTATTATTGCCCGGTGGCACATGCGCTTGGAGCTATCGGCGAAAGATGGTCACTGCTTATTGTCAGGGATCTCCTTAACGAACCGAAGCGGTTCACCGATTTATTGAATCGTCTTGGCAATATTACACCCAAATGGCTGACCCTCAGACTTCGTCATCTGGAAGATGCGGGAGCTGTGGAACGGGTAAAGGGTCGGGACCGGCGTGAAACCTGGTACAAATTGACCCCAGCAGGGCAAGAGCTTCGACCGGTAATAGAGTCACTATGGTCATGGGGTCTTCGGCACGCATCGCGATCGCCCCTTCCTGGCGAAGTCGTCCATCCGGATTTAGCCATGAGCACTTTGGCGGTCTCTCTCAACAACAGAAATAAGAAAGTTCCCCTTCCCAGGAACTGGCTGTTCAAGTTCACCAATCAGACACCTTTTACACTATCTTTTGATGGTGATGCCTGGGTCGCCATAGAAGAAAGAGCAGAAAATCCCGATGTGACATTGGAGGTGTCACCTGAAGCATGGACAATGTTTCTGACAGTCACGAAAGAGGAAAGGATAAAGCTAGTAAAAACACTTCACATCCTCGGCTCCCCAGACCGGGTTTCGGAATTTATGAATACATTCGGTGTAAGCGGCCGAAAAGAACCGGAGTAATAAAAATACATCTCTACACTTGATCTTATGAACAACCAATAAGGAGGGAGTGATCATGTCTTGGAAGAAAACCGCTTGTGTATTATGCGCTAACGGTTGCGGACTTGAAGTCCGTGTAGAAAACAACCGTATTATCAAAGCCCGTGGAGACAAGGATAGTCCGATCAGTGAAGGATACGTCTGTCGCAAAGGACGGTACATTGCCTATCAACAGCATAATGCCGACCGGGTGCTTTATCCGTTGAAAAAAGTAAATGACACATTCGAGAAAATATCCTGGGACCAGGCCATCAGCGAAATCTCAGAAAAACTGAAGATCATCCTCGAACAGCATGGACCTCGTGCTTTATCAGCACTACTTGGCGGTGGATCGTTCAGTTTTCTGAGTATGCCTTTCCCCGTTCGTCTGATGCGCCTGCTTGGTGCACATTATATTTACTCCGCCGCCAACCAGGAGTTTGCCGGCAGGTATTGGGCACACGGCCTGACATTTGGAAGCCAGGGTATTCAGATGTCGTCTGATCATGAAAATTCCGACATGCTGATGCTCATAGGAAAAAATCCCATGATGAGTCACCATTTTCCTCAGGCGCGCAAACGATTGAAAAAGATGTCTAAAGACCCTGATCAACTTCTGGTTGTTGTCGATCCCCGAGTTTCCGAGACTGCCAAAATTGCCGATATTCATCTTGCCATCCGTCCGGGTACGGATGCCCTGCTGATGAAGTCGATGATTTCAATCATTCTCGACGAAGGTCTTTATAAT
>JABGPJ010000153.1 GCA_018645005.1 Deltaproteobacteria bacterium
AACTTACAATAAAATACATTTGTATCTATTTCAGCTCTAATCAGTCCTTTTTAATCAACTTCCTGTTCATAAGGCAGCATAAAACCAAAAGTTACGCCACCTGCGAGATTATTTTCCACCCAAATTTTACATATATGGGTAAGACAAAGATTTGGCACCTGCATACCGGACCCTTAGGGATCGTTCATAAATAACTTGGCATAATCTGTCCGCAAAAGTCCTTTAAAGACTGGACATTTTGCAAACAGAACGTGAACTAATTTTTGAGCCGACCCTTAGGTATAAACCCAAAGTTGTCATTCTAATCGAGAAGGTTGGAGCTGATGACTATGGCGGGGTACTTTGCAATGCCTAATTCCCTCGGGATCAGGGTGTTGAAATTCCTGAAAGGGGTAAATCAGAAGCCAAGCCTGAAGTAAAAAGAAGAAGTGAGCGGAAAAGGGAGGGGGTCAGGCTCCGCTAATCCTATTGGAGATTGAATTGAAATTGATAAGAGAAGAATCTTAGGATACGGAGGATCCCCTCTCCTTATTTTCGAGTTTTGATTGTAGGATTTGTTCTTTATATTGAAGTATTTCAAGCAGTCCACTGCCTGTAATAAATTCACTACCTTCCTCTTTTTGAACCTGTTGATAAAAGTCGCATTCAAGGCACGAATCGATTTTACTGGCACTGTCACCTTGCACTTCACCACCACAATGTGTCCCCGCTATTATCCAGCAAGCCCTTCCAGCATTTTTACCATCATTTGCGCCATCGGTGCATAGTTCGGTTGACGCAGGACAGGTTCCGACTTCCGAAAAGAACCAGTCATCGCTGTCGCTTTCCCTGCCGCATTTCATCACCTCCCAGCAGTTTAGCTTTTTATTTTGTTTTTTCAAGGGTCTCTCCAATTTGTTTATTTTATAAAGTTTTTAGGATTTCAGCCTATACTATCGGATAGGAATAAATCAAGAGCACTATCAGGATTCTCAAAAATATTTTTCACTTAAGGTGTCGTCTTCGTTTTCTTTTTTGGTAGATAAAGATCTGTGATGGAGCCCTCGAAGATTTCAGCTGCAAACGTGATCGATTCAGACAGGGTTGGATGAGGATGTATCGTCATGCTGAGGTCCTCGGCGGTGCAACCCATTTCAATGGACAGGGCCATTTCAGAAATCAGTTCACTGGCGTTCGAGCCGACAATACCTGCTCCAATCACACGGCTTGAGGCTTTATCAAAAATCATTTTGGTCTTACCCTCTTTGCGACCCATGGTCAGTGAGCGACCACTGGCAGACCAGGGGAAAACGGCTTTTTCTATCTCAAGGTGCTTTTCGCTGGCTTCTCTTTCTGTTACGCCAGCCCAGGCAATCTCTGGATCGGTATAGGCAATGGAAGGGATCACGACAGCATCAAAGTAGGATTTAAGTCCACAAATCACTTCGGCAGCGATTTTCCCTTCATAGGACGCTTTATGAGCCAGCATCGGGGCGCCCACAATATCGCCAACCGCGAAAATCCGGTCGTTTCGGGTTCGCTGCTGGTTATCCACTATGATGTGTCCGAAGGCGTCCGTCTCCACCCCCGCCTTTTCCAGTGACAGTTCCCCGGATCTCGGTCTGCGTCCCACAGACACCAGCACAATATCGAATTCCTGGGGATCGGGGGCCTTGTTTCCTTCAAAAACCACTTTCACACCCGAGTCTTCGACAGACACACTGGAGACCTTGGTTTCCAGCAGGATATCCTTGAATTTCTTCTTAACAAAGGTAAAGAGCGGTCGGATCAGATCACTGTCAGCACCCGGGATCAGTTGCTCTTTTGCCTCAACCACCGTGATTTCAGATCCCAGAGCGTGATAGACCGTCGCCATTTCCAGCCCCACAATACCACCCCCAATGATCAGCATTCTACCAGGAATCTCTTTCAAAGAGAGGGCACCGGTCGACGTGATAATACGCTCATCCCTCGGAATCCCGGGGATCATGATCGGTTCGGAACCAGCAGCAATAATGGCACTGTCAAAACTGATCACCTGGGTGCTGTCCTCCCCGGCCACTTCAATGGCGCTTTCCGAGATAAATTTCCCGTGGCCATTGACAATGGAGATTTTTCTTTGTTTGGCCATACCCAGCAGGCCGCCGGACAATTGGGAAACCACACTGTCTTTCCACTCCTGCATCTTGTCCAGCTGCAGTTTTGGCGCCTCGAAACCGACGCCAAATTTACTGGCCTCCAGCGCTTCTTCGATTATTTTTGCAACGTGCAGCAAGACTTTAGAGGGGATACAGCCCACATTGAGGCAAACACCGCCAATGACCGGGAAACGCTCAATCAGAATTACTTTCTTACCCAGATCCGCCGCCCGGAAAGCCGCTGTGTAGCCTCCGGGGCCGCCCCCCAGGACAACCACTTCCCCATGTTGATCCGCATCCTTTGGGGTTTCAGTTGCTGCCTGTGGTTCAGAATCGGCAGCCATCGTTTCCGGGCTCCGGACAGCTGCCGCTGTTTCGACGGCTGGGGCTTCTGACACCTGACCTGCAGCCTGTTCAAGGCTCAGGATGATCGTATTTTCAGAGACTTCATCCCCCACTTTGACAAAGACCTCTTTCACAATGCCGTCACAGGGCGCAGGGATATCCATGGAGGCTTTATCACTCTCCAATGTAATCAGCGGATCCTCTTTCTTAATCACCGAGCCCGCTGACACAAGAATTTCAATGATAATGACATCTTCAAAGTCACCAATATTTGGAACTCTAACTTCCGTGATATTTTCCATAATGATCCTTTGTTGATTCAAGCGGACAATATGATTGCAGGCAAAAGTTGAGCTACAGCATTTTTCGAATGTCGCTCAGCAGTTCACAAATATGGGCCAGGACCCTTGCTGCCAAAGCGCCATCCACCACCCGGTGATCATAGGATAGTGAGAGGGGGAGGATTAAGCGCGGTATAAACTGGCCGTTCTGGTAAATCGGTTGGATGGCCGCCCGGGGAACACCCAAAATAGCGACTTCGGGAGCGTTGACAATCGGCGTGAATCCGGTGCCGCCGATTCCCCCTAAATTGGAGATCGTAAAACAGCCCCCCTGCATATCTTCCCGCTTGATCCCGCCCGTGCGGGACTTGAGCGTGATGTCTCTCATTTCAGCGGCTATTTCCTGCAGGTTCTTCTGGTCAACGTCTCTAATAACCGGCACCAGCAGGCCGTTTTCAGTATCCACCGCCATCCCGATATGAAAATATTTCTTCAGGATCAAATTCTCGCCTTCAGGGTCCAAGGAAGCGTTCAAGACCGGGAACTTCTTCAGGCCACTGACAATCGCCTTGAATAAAAAAGGCATCAGGGTCAGCCGGTCACTCTTTTCTTTGGCTGCGTCATTGTGTTTTTTACGAAACTCCTCCAGATCGGTGATATCGGCATTGTCAAAATGGGTCACATGGGGTATCGTGATCCAGTTTCGATGCAGATTGCGGGCGGATATTTTTTGAATCCGCTTCATCGGCTGTACCTCGATCTCCCCGAATTTGCCAAAATCCACGACCGGGGCAGTCGGCATTTGCAGGCCTTCCTTTTTTTCTTTTTTCTTGTCAATCGCCTTGATGACATACTTCTCAACATCATCTGTCGTGATTCTACCCCTGCGGCCGCTGCCAACCACTCTGTTCAGATCAACACTCAGTTCTCGTGCCAGTTTGCGGACCGCAGGGCCTGCATGAAAGTCCAGCTGGCCGGATTTTAACGCCTCGGAGGGGTGTGGGTGTCCTGGATCATCCGCAACAACGCCTGCCTCGGTTTCCAGTATCACAATCGGCGATCCTTCGGAGACAAGAGATCCCATTTCAACGAGAATCTCTTTCACAATCCCCGCAAATGGAGACGGAATATCCATCGACGCTTTCTCACTCTCCAACGTGATGAGTGAATCCTCAAGAGACACTTTATCCCCAGGAGAAACCAGGATATCAATGACTTCAACATCCTGAAAATCACCGATATCCGGGACCTGAACCTTTTGTAGTGTTGACACTGGACCTCCCGCTTGAATGTGATTAAACAGTCAATGTCATTAACTTAAGAATATTTACGATTGGCAACTCCCCCTTCGAAGGGGGCCGGGGGGATGTTTTTCAACGCAATGCAGGCAAACATCCCCCTTACCCCCTTCGAAGGGGGAATATCTGACTCAAACTCAGCTTAAGTTAATGACATTGATTAAACAGTTGTTGGTGAGGGTTTTTCCGGATCGATATTAAATTTTTGCATCGCTGCTGTGACCACCGCAGTAGATATTTTTCCTTCGTCCGCCAGGCTTTTCAGAGCGGATACCACCACCCAATAGCGGTCGACTTCGAAAAACGCCCTGAGTGACTCGCGATCATCGCTGCGGCCAAAACCGTCTGTACCCAAAGCGATGAACCGCCTGGAAATAAACGGTTTAAGTTGATCAGCAAAGCTTTTAATATAGTCAGTGGATGCGACGATGGGCCCCGGAAACGGAGCCAGACACTGATCCACATAGCTTTTTTTTGGGGGTGACTCCGGATGCAACCGATTATAGCGTTCGATTTCCAACCCATCCCGCCTTAACTGGGTAAAACTGGTCACGCTCCAGACATTCGCGCTGACATCATAACTCTCTTCCAGTATCTTGCCCGCTTCGAGCACCTCACGTAGAATCGCGCCACAACCCAGCAGTTGAATGGCGTGTTGATTATCTGCAGCACCACTCTTGAGCAGGTAGATCCCCTTGCAAATCCCCTCTTCGACCCCCTCCGGCATCGGTGGGTGGGTATAATTTTCATTCATGACGGTGATGTAGTAAAACACTTTCTCCCTATTTCGATACATGCGCTGCAGCCCATCATGCAGGATAACCGCCAGTTCATAAGCATAGGTGGGGTCGTAGGTAATACAGTTGGGAATCGTTGAAGCCAGGATATGACTGTGACCATCCTGATGCTGCAGCCCCTCTCCTTCCAAGGTCGTGCGCCCGGATGTACCGCCGATCAGGAATCCGTTCGCCTGGGCATCACCTGCCAGCCAGGCGAGGTCTCCACACCTCTGGAAACCAAACATTGAATAGTAGATATAAAAAGGGATCATCGGAATACCGTGATTGGATCCGGAGGTACCGGCCGCAATCCAGGAGGAGAAGGCCCCGGCCTCAGTAATACCCTCTTCCAGCATCTGCCCTTCCAGATCTTCGCGGTAGTACATGACCTGCTCGGAATCCATTGGTTCGTATAGCTGACCACTGGCGGCATAGATTCCAAACTGGCGAAACATCCCTTCCATACCAAAGGTTCTGGCCTCATCCGAGACAATCGGTACCACATGCTTTGCAAGTTCCTTGTCCCGCATCAAGGTGTTCAGCATACGGACAAAGGCCATCGTGGTAGAATTTTCCCGATCGCCGGTCCCTTTGATTTGTGATGCAAACGCCTGCAAATCAGGTATCTTCAAAGAGTCCCGTACCGGGGTTCGTTGGGGTAGAAATCCGCCCAGCTTTTTGCGGCGTTCCTGCAGATAGATCATCTCAGGGCTGTCATCCGCCGGTTTGAAAAAAGGGGTGTCACCCAGATCAGCATCAGAAATCGGAATATTAAAACGGTCACGAAAGGATTTGAGAGCCTTTTGGCCCATTTTTTTCTGCTGATGGGTGATATTCTGACCTTCGCCCGAGATGCCCATACCGAACCCCTTCACCGTTTTGGCCAGGATAACGGTGGGTTGGCCTTTGTGCTTGACTGCTTCTGCGTAAGCCGCATACACCTTCTGTACATCATGACCGCCAAAATACAGGCGCCAGATATCCTCATCTGATTTTTCAGCCACCATTTTCATCAGATCGGGATGGGCACCAAACAGATGTTCGCGGGTGTACCCCCCTCCCCTGGCAATATAGTTTTGAAAATCGCCATCCACCACCTCGGCAAGACGATTTCTGAGTAGTTTTTTGTCGTCCTGTTCAAAAAGAGGGTCCCAGGCAGAGCTCCAGACAAGCTTGATTACGTTCCACCCATGACCATGAAAATCAGCTTCCAGCTCCTGAATAATTTTGCTGTTCCCCCGCACCGGGCCATCCAGCCGTTGCAGATTACAGTTGATCACAAAAATCAAGTTGTCCAGTTTCTCCCTGGCCGCCAGCGATACGGCTCCCAAAGATTCCGGTTCATCCATCTCACCATCGCCCATAAAAGCCCAGACTTTGCGATCTCCGCTGTTTAAGATATGACGGTTTTCCAGGTACTTCATAAACCTGGCCTGATAGATCGCCAGCATGGGGCCCAGTCCCATGGAGACAGTCGGGAATTGCCAGTAATCCGGGCTTAACCAGGGGTGGGGATAGGATGATAGACCCTTGCGGCTGATCTCCCTGCGAAATCCATGCAGTTTTTCTTCGGTCAGCCGACCTTCCAGAAAGGACCGAGCGTAGATACCAGGCGCACAGTGTCCCTGTATATAGAGAAGATCGCCACCATGGGTCTCAGTCGGCGCATGGAAAAAGTGGTTGAAACCAACTTCATAGAGCGCCGCCGAAGACGCAAAACTGGCGATATGCCCACCCACACTGGCTGTGGAGCGGTTAGCCTGAATCACCATGGCCATGGCGTTCCACCGGATCAAGGCCAGAATTCTGGACTCCATTTCCAGATCACCGGGATTTTTTTCTTCCTGATCCAGCGGGATTGTATTCAGGTAGGCAGTGTTAGCACTAAACTGCAAACGGGTTCCAGAGCGGCGGGCTTTATCAATCAGCTTATCGAGGATGAAGTGGGCCCGTTGCGGCCCCTCCCTTTTTAAGACAGATTCCAGAGCATCCAGCCATTCCTGGGTTTCTAAAGGGTCAATATCGTCGCGCTTTGGTTGTTCGGCCATAAAATCTTCTCCAGAAAAACGGATTGGTTGGCCAACAGGCTCCATGCCAAGTCCATACTTGCAAGACTCTTTTCACTTTTCAGATAAAGTGACGTTCATCCTTGAAATGATGGCGCTGAGAAAAAAATCCCGGGCATTTAAAAAAGTCTAAAAACTGTTGCCAGCCGGTACCCACGTAAATGGCCATGACAACGGGAGATATAGAGTGGAAACGGATGGTACTTTGGAGTAAAACCCTACCCTATATCATAAAAAAGCGATTATTGAGTGTCAAGTTATTTCACACAATATCATCAGGATAGCCAGAAGAGATATTTTCCGCATGTTTTCTGAATTTGAAACGTATTAATATGTAAGGGTTAAGAGAGAAAATAGTGGGATCCTGGTTGATAGAGCGGGTTCCCTGTATGTCATCCAGTTATCTGGAATTGATTGCGATAATGGCTTCGTCTTCAACGATAAGTATTCTGGCTTTATTCATGGTTATGTTTCGTTGATGTTGAATTTGATGATGAATCTGGTTCCATTGTCACTTTCCAGGTTAATTGATCCGTTGAGCTGATTTTCAACCAAGGTACGAACCAGCTTCAGTCCCAACGTATCGGAGTTCTTCCAATCCAGTCCTTCAGGCATTCCAATTCCATTATCTGCATACTCTAATTCGATTTGATCTTCTGTCTTCTGCAAGTTGATTTTGATTTCACCATCCTCGGTGACAGGAAAAGCATATTTAAACGAATTTGTAATCAGTTCATTAATAATTAAGCCAATTGGCGATGCCTGTTTGGCTCCGATCGAAATATTTTCTGCTTCGACTTTCAAGTTCACCTGGCTGCCAATTCTGTAATTTCGAGCTACATCATGACCCAGTTTCGATAAATAGATATTCATATCGATGGCTGACAGGTTTTCAGACTGATACAGTGTTTCATGAATGGCAGACATTGCCTGCACTCGGCTCTGACTATCTGACAAAGCCGCTTTTAAACTCTCATCTTCCATGCTATTGGCTTGCAAATTGAGCAAGCTCGCAACCACAGTCAAATTATTCTTAACCCGGTGATGGATTTCCTGGAGCAGGGTTTCTTTTTCTTTGAGGGATGCTTTGATAAGTTCTTCATTTTTCTTCTTTTCGGTGATGTCCATAATAGTGCCTTGTACCCGGACAACTTTGTTGTTCATCAGTGTCAATTTCTTACCTGCTGGCGTAACAATATCTCTTTCCGGGATATGACCAAGATACGGATTGGGAGGAGTTTGTTCAGTAGTTGGGACATATACGCCTCCATGTTCAGAAGCCCAATATCGTAGTGCAATGTCTTTATTGAAATTGGTTAAAGCCTCTTTTTTGGCAAGCGATAAAGTATGATCACCTTCTCTGAAATAATTCCACGTAAATGATATTGCAATGATGATGACCAAAACAACTACTGAAAGCGAAGAATAAATATACAGAGCTGTAAGGTGCAACTCACGAGATTTACGTTTTATCGATATTGCCATGTTTTTATTTTATTTTATATTTAGTACCTAAACGGAAACTCGATTTTTTAGACGATTTTTGTAATGATACTTTTTCAGCTCATTTTAAAATTTTCGGTCTTAGGGATCGTACAATTAGATATTAGCTCCTTACATATTGAAATTACATTAAGTTTTTTCTAAAAGCCAATCGCTAATGCCTTAACCCTTTTTCCATCTTAAGTTACGATATTAAATTTGATGATGAACTTTGTTCCGTTATTACTTTCCATGTCTATAGCGCCTTCGAGTTGATTTTCAACCAAAGTACGAACAAGTTTAAGACCTAAAGTACTAGAGTTTTTCCAATCTAATCCAACAGGCATTCCTATACCGTTATCCATTACGGTCAACTCAAGTTCTTTATCAAGTTTCTTTACGCTCACCGTTATTTCACCGTTCAGGTTGTCAGGAAAAGCATATTTAAGTGAATTTGTAATCAATTCATTTGTAATCAAGCCAAGTGGATAGGCCTGATTAATGCTGATGGGTGAATACTCAACATTATTATTCAGCTTAACTTTTCGATGATCTGTGGCGTATGTTTGAAATATGGAGTTAGTTATCTTTGACAAATAGGACTTCAAATCAATTTCAGATAGGTTTTGTGATCCATGCAGCGTTTCATGCACAGCTGACATAGCGTGGACCCTGCTTTGACTATCCTTTAAAA
Source organism: Deltaproteobacteria bacterium (assembly GCA_018645005.1). Taxonomy (GTDB): domain Bacteria; phylum SAR324; class SAR324; order XYD2-FULL-50-16; family XYD2-FULL-50-16; genus JAHJRI01. The sequence continues at coordinate 9,063 of JABGPJ010000153.1, forward strand.
CATCTTTAATTTGTTCATCCTGAATATTATTTGACTGAAGTTTAAGCAAACTGGTAATGACTTGCATATTGTTTTTGACACGGTGATGAATTTCCTGAAGGAGGATTTCCTTTTCCTTGAGGGAAGACTTAATTTGATCATCAACCCGTCTTTTCTCGGTGATATCATTCATTACAATTAGTGAAGAACCACTCAGTGGAACCATATAAAATTCACATAATTTTTTACTCTTGTCCTTTATGGTCCATTCCCATTCCTGCATTTCAATATCAGAATTCGTGGCCTGCGCTTTTTCTATCGCTTCCATCCATGATTTTTGAACTTGTTCCCTGTATTCCTCATCGGGGTAGCATGTTTTCCACCATTTATCCGCCGTTGAAACATCTTTCAACGTATAACCAAAAAGCTCGGTGAATTTATCATTAAAAAACTCAATATCCTGATTGTCATCTGTTATGACCATTGGGAAAGGAGATTTTTCAATCATCCTCCTCAACTGTCTTTCCCTCTCTCTCAATGCTTTTTCTGCCTCATTCCGTTTTACAATATGGTCCCATTCTCTTAAAATCCGCTCAACGACACGGGGCATATCTTTGAATATGGACTCTGATTTAACAATATAATCCAAAGCACCCTGTTTAATCGCTTGAACAGCCATTTTTTCATCACCGTAACTCGTCATCACAATCATTGGAAAAGTGGGCTTTTGCTCGTTACGGGTCAGGAGTTGGATCCCTTTTCCATCAGGCAACAACATGTCTGCAACGACTATATCAGGAATAGATGTATTTAAAAAATCATAGGCACTTTGCAGAGAGTTGGCATATCTCACCTGATATCGGTCAGAATGTTCTTCAAAACTTCGCCCTATAAGCTCTGCATGGGCATCGTCGTCTTCTACTAATAGTATATTGACTAGCTTGTTATTCATTTTTTGATTTTTAATTGATTCATAAGTCCGCAAAATAAAGTATTTTGTAACTAATCAGCTTGCGCCCCGCCAAGGGGATCATAATTCAAAACACGCATGAATCCATCCGTGGAGCCAAGTGTTTCATCAGAAACGCGTTGGGAAAACGTCCTGTTTTCCATCGTTTTGAATCATGATCCCCTCGACTCAGGCGATGCAGTGAATAGTTACAGCATTTTAAGGTTTTTGATTCCAGGCCAACCAGTAAAATCCCAGATCATCTATCAATTGACTAAATTTTTCAAAATCTACAGGTTTAACTAAATAACTGTTGACATGATAGTCATAGGCTTTAGCCAAATCAGAATCTGCTTTAGACGTGCTTAGAATAACGATAGGTATCGATTTTAAACTTTTACTGGACCTGATTTCTTTTAAGACTTCCAAACCATCAACTTTTGGAAGGCGTAAATCCAAAAGTATGATATGAGGAACAGGGCTGTCTTGTGGGTCCTGATACTTTTCTCTGCGCAATAAATAGTCGAGAGCTTCCTCGCCATCCATCACGTGATGGATAACATTTGCTATCCGATGATTCTCGAAGCTTCGTTTCACTAGTTCAGCATGATCTTCGTTATCTTCGACCAACAGAATATTTAAAGGTTCTCCATTCATCTATTCTCCAATAAAATGATACTTCAGGATGGTTCCGCAATCGTAAAACAAAAAGTTGAGCCCTTTTCTTCTGGCGCTGATTCCACCCAGATGCGGCCGCCATGAATTTCAATTACCCTTTTGACAATCGCCAATCCAATACCAGTTCCTTCTACATTCCGGTCGAGCTTATCAAACAGGCCAAAAATCTTTTCTCGATATTGTGGCTTTATACCAATTCCATTGTCCTTTACATAAAAGATAATTTCATCTTCCTCTTGACGGGTCCCAATCACAATCTTCGCCTGCTCCTCGGGACTTGAAAACTTAGCCGCATTGTCCACCAGGTTCTCCATCACTTCCAACAGCCTTGTAATATCACCTTTTATTTCAACAGCGTCAGCATTGATTTCGGTATGAACTTCTTTTAATAATAATCGTCCAGCGACACTATCGACTGCTTTTTGAGCGAGTTCTGCAAACAAGATGCTGCCGGGTTGACTAACCAAGCGACCAATCCTGGACAGTTCAAGTAATTCGTCCAGCAAACGCTGCATTTTATCGGCGGCATTTGAGATGCGGTTGATGTCTGAATTCATCCGGTCAATGTTTCCTTTTACAGCATCGCTTGCCAGCATGCCTAAAAATCCCTTTATTGTAATCAGGGGGCTTTTGAGGTCATGTGAAACGGTGTAAGTAAATTGTTCCAATTCAGCATTTTTTGATTCCAGATCTTTGACCAAAGCCTCCCGCTCCATTTCTGACTTTTTTCGCTCCGTAATGTCCTTTTGAAGATTAGAACGCATTTCGTTGATTCCTGAAACAAGTATGTCCAGTTCGTCTATTTTACTTCTTCCTCGCTTGTTACGATTCAAGACCAGTCGTTTTTCTAATTGACTGAATGACAAACCCGAAACGTATTCTGCAAGGGTTACTAAATGCCTTGTTACCAGATAGTAGAACAGGAAAAAAACAAATACGGAGACCAGAAAGATATTAACCAACTGGCTTAACAAAATTAAAAACCCTTTGTTCAAAAGCCGCTGATAGACCTCACTTAGATTAGCAGCCACAATCAATGTGCCGAGTTGAACATCTTTATCGTTGTGCAGATAGGATAATTTGAATTCCTTACGAATTACATTTGATTGTTTAAAAGTCCCGGAAAAAAGCAATTGACT
>JABGPJ010000099.1 GCA_018645005.1 Deltaproteobacteria bacterium
ATAAATGGTATCAATAATCAAAAGAAAGGTACTGGAAGGTGTTTATTGGATAAATATTCCTGATGTCGATTTGAGAATACTGTGCGGATGCCCGGCTGATAGCATTAAACATCTGACCACCAAAGGATTGCTACCGATTGTCAGTGAAGATGGTTTGGAATTTGAGTCTGGACCCAACGCTATTTTACTCTCTGATGATTTAGTCCAGAACGGAAGCCTGGCCAATGCCTCTGAATTTGTAGCCTACCATATGTTTTATACCCAGGGAATGATCATTCCTGTGCATCCAAATTTCAAGAAACCCAAGCCCTTAATGATCGGTAAAAAAGGTCAGGTGGATGCTCAAATGGAATACATCTACCGTGGAAACTATGGATTGACCAGTGAAAAGGAGTTTATTGCCTGCGGTGAGACCGATTCGTTTATCAAAGAAAACATCGCGATGAAACTGCGATTTGCGCAAGACAATTTCCTACATACCAGGGATTTGGTAGATGCTGTCTATCTTGATCGCAAAAAAGTGGAGCTTCGTCAGGGCGTTTTTGTCAGACGAATAAAACACAATGTTTTCACCTTTTACTACCAGAACAAATCGGTGCAGGTCGATCTGAATCTGGGAAAATACCGTCACTATCAACCCTCTTTTCTTCTGCCGCAGATCACTATCCCCAACGACTATTTTTCGGTAATTCATACAGGAGAGGGCGACGGTTGGAATCCGAACAAACCGAGCCTCAGCAGTGTTATTCAATTTGATGGCCACTTTTTTTTGATTGATGCGGGGCCTCATATAATAAAGATTCTAAAGGCGGTTGGACTTTCGCCGGATCAGCTGTCCGGCATTTTTATGACCCATGTTCACGATGATCATTTTGCCGGATTGTTTGACTTGATTGATGAAAAAAATCCGCTGACAATCTTCTCAACTCCGGTCATTCGTTCGACAGTCGTAAAAAAACTCGCTGCTCTGCTTTCAGTCACAGAAAAAAAGATCAACAGCTATTTTAAATTTTCCGATCTGAAAAGAAACGTCTGGAACAAACAGTCTGGTATGGAAATCAAACCTCTGCCGACTGCTCATCCGGTGGACACCACCCTGTTTATATTTCGGGCGAAGGGTAAAAAAAGGTACTATAGCTACGGACACTATAGTGATATTGTTGCGCTGAGCTGGCTGAAAACAATGATTGTTGATAAAAAAAGCAAAATCGGAGTTTCTAAAAAGTATTTTGAGTCAGTCAAAGCTGATCTTGAAATAGTCCTGGATCTTAAAAAGGTTGATGTCGGTGGACCAACAATACACGGAGATGCCGAAGACTTTGTCAATGACAAATCCGGGAAACTGGTTTTGGGACACACTCATACCCCGTTTACTGAGAGGCAACTGGCCATCGGAAATGAGGTAACCTTTGGGCATGTCGATACCCTGATACAAAAGAAGCCCTGATTCAAACCATTCAGTACAATATAAGGGCAAGGTATGACGAACTTGCGTGATTGACCTATCAATAGACATTCGATGCCTGCCTGAGAGAGCCTGTTTTTTCTGCCGGTTCATCCATAATATTTGCCAATCCCACTGCTCAGAATTCACTGAAAAATGAAATTATCCGATAGTATTCAGATTCCCTGTTCCAAACCTGTAAGGGGCCGCATCCGCATTCCAGGCTCCAAGAGTATTGCCAATCGGGCGATTTTAATCGCTTCTCTTGCTAAAGGCGTCAGTTGCCTGGACGGGATGCTTTTTTCAGATGACACACTTTATATGATGGCGGCTTGGGAAAATCTGGGCTCTGAGTTCAGGCATGATGGCGATCTTCTTGAGATTACCGGGTGTGATGGCAGACTTTTACCTTTCTCAACACCGATCTATGTTGAAAACGCAGGTACTGCAGCACGATTTTTAACAGCCGCTTTGACGTTAGGGGAAGGGACTTACGTTCTTGATGGTAATGAACGCATGCGCCAGCGTCCGATTCTTGATTTACTTGGCGCACTGAACGATTTAGGTGGTGATGTCAAAGATGCTCTGGGGAGCGGTTGCCCACCTGTTACCGTTTCTGCCAGAGGGTTATCTGGTGGTGTGGTCAGTATTCCCGGGGAGAAAAGTTCTCAATATATTAGCGCGATTCTTCTTGCTGCACCCTATGCCGAAAACCAGACAACGATTGAGATTACCGGCAGTCTGGTCTCAAGAAGTTATGTGGAACTGACGATCAATATGATGAGATCTTTTGGTGTCCAATGTGACTGGTTGACCGATAGCTCATTGACCATTAAGCCAGGGCAGAGGTACATGGCTCAAAATTATAGCATTGAAGGAGATGCATCATCGGCGTCTTACTTTTTTGGCCTGGCCGCCATTACCCGCGGTAGGATCAAGGTTACCGGAATAAAACCGGACAGTTCTCAGGGAGATCTGGGGTTGCTGGGGATACTGGAACAGATGGGATGTGAAGTGCACTGGGAGGATGATGGTGTTGTCGTAATTGGAAAGCCGCTGCAAGCGGTGGAAGTAGATATGAATACAATGAGCGATGTCGCTCCCACTCTGGCGGTAATTGCGCTCTTTGCTGAAGGAACCACAAAGATTTTGAATGTGGGAAACATGAGAATAAAAGAGTGTGACCGTATCCATGCGTTAACAACAGAGCTGCGTAAGCTGGGTGCGACAGTGGACGAGACTGAGACAGGCATCAGTGTCACAGGCGGTTTGTCATATCAGGGAACAGATCTGGAAACCTGGGACGATCATCGTATGGCCATGTCTCTCTCACTGGCTGGTTTGAGGATACCGGGCGTCACTATTCTTAATCCTCATTGCGTTAGCAAGACTTTTCCAACATTTTTCGAGAAGTTTATGCCGTTCTTGAAATCTTGAGCTCTTTTCTAACCTCAGCTACATGCGCACCCATGGATTGAGGAGTTGTTCCAGTCTTTGCCGATGTTTTTCCGGGGAAGGGCCGACTATCGTAAAACAGGTTTGATCCTGCTGTAGAAGTGAACACAAGGACGCATTGACCTCGTTCAATGAAATTGCAGTGATCTTTTGCAGCACTTCGCTATAAGAAAAAAGTTGCGGATAGATTAGTGGGGCCATCGTTTCGTACAGAATACCTTGGGCGGAATCCTGATTGCAATCCAGTGCGATTCGATGTCTTCTTTTCGCCAGATTCAATTCCTCACTGGTCACCCCCGTTTCAATCAGGTCGTTGATCAGATCGGTGAGGACCGTGATCAGTTCCGGCAGCCTGTCTTGACCGATCTGCGAAAGGATTGAAAGGGTTGCGCCGTTGTCGAAGTAAAGCATTTCTGCCGAAATCTCATAGACCAGGCCCTTCTCTTCTCGGATCAGCCGTTGTAAACGACTACTGGATCCATCATTGAGTATCCGCCGAATCAGTTGATATTGAATTCGCAGATCGCCAGTCATTGGATAGTGAGGGAAAGTCCACTGCAGATCATATTGATTGTCTTTGTCTTCAATCAGCAAAATCTGCTTTTCCATGGGTGTTTGTGAGACTGTGGGATAATTCTGTCGTTTTGAAACAGATTTTTGTGAGAAGAGCTTTGAAAAAAGCTGTACCGTCTTGTCGGGTTCGATATCTCCTGTGACACCTATCAGCATGTTTCCGGGTTGATAATAGGTCCGATACCAGTCAACCAGATCCTCACGGGTGATATTTTCTATTGAAGAACGAGTCCCCGACACCGAACGTCCGATGCCATGGTCCGGCCAGAGTTTGGCAGCACTGATACCATCCACATCAATTAGCTGATTGTTCTCATTATAGTCCGCCTTTAACTCCTCGAGTATGATTGAGCGTTCTATCTCAAGATCTTCAAACAGCGGCTCCTGCATAAAATGGCAGAAGCGCTTCAATCCCAATTCAAAGTAATCAAAATGATAATCCAACCAGAACTCGGTAAAGTCGAATGATGTCACGGCATTCAAATCCCCGCCCATCTCTTCCATTTTGAGATTCAGTTGGTGGCTGCTGCCCAGCTGAGTATTGCCCCTGAACATCATGTGTTCAAGGAAATGTGATATACCACTGTTTTGCAGGTTTTCGTGGGCAGAACCCACGGAAACGATGCTGCGGAGATTAATTGTTTTAACACCTGGATAAGAGATGGCGCAAATCTGCATGCCGTTTGGCAGTGAGTGTATCCGAGTCTGGCTAAGATGGTTCAAAATTATTTTTTATTGTGTAATGGTTTTTCAGTTGGACAGCTGCTTAATTCATAAGCATGTTTGGGTTAGACCTGGGAAACATATTTTTCTAGTAAAATAAGGTCTTTACTAAAATTACGAATCCCCTCCGCCAGTTTTTCTGTGGCCATGGCATCTTCATTCAACTGCCAGCGAAATGCCTTTTCATCCATACTGATCTTTTCCAGCTCATCTGGAAGTTGCATGTCGACACTCAGTTTTTGTATCAACTCGCTTTCGTCGTTCTGCAAATCATCCAGAAAATTGGGGCCAATGGTCAACCGGTCACACCCTGCCAACTGCTCTATTTCACCGGTATTCCTGAAACTGGCTCCCATCACAATTGTTTTGTATCCGAATTTTTTGTAATACTGGTAGATCCGTTTGACAGACAACACACCGGGGTCAGTTTCGGCGGTATATTCAATCCCTTCTTTGTTTTTGTACCAGTCCAGAATTCTGCCCACAAAAGGTGAGATGAGAAAAGCTCCAGCCTCCGCGCATGCGACAGCTTGACAAAACCCGAACAGTAACGTGAGATTACAGTTAATTCCCTCTTTTTCAAGAATTTCAGCGGCTTTGATGCCTTCCCAAGTGGCAGCGATTTTTATCAAAACTCTGTTTTTGGGAATCCCTTCCGTCTCATACAAAGAGATCAGTTGTCTGGCTCTTGTGATTGTTTTTTCCGTGTTGAATGAAATGCGGGCATCGACTTCAGTGGATACGCGACCAGGGATGAGATCCAGAATCTCCTTTCCAAAATTGACTGCCAGCTTATCCAGAATATTATCCAGCTGCAGGCTTGCACTACCGCCCTGTCCTTTGCCCCATTGAATCGCCTCCTTGACAAGATTCTGGTACTCAGGCATTTGCGCGGCTTTGAACAGTAATGATGGATTGGTAGTCGCATCCTCCGGGGAATACTGTTTAATGGTGTTAATATCGCCGGTATCAGCGACAACAACGGTCATTTGCCTGAGTTGAGAAAGCTTGTTGCCCATTTTATGCTCCGGTTAAGGTTAATTACAAGGGTGTCACCCTGGGGTTCTATTTTAAAAATGATGCTAAAGGTCGGCTAATAAATTAGTTCACATAGGGATCGTACAAAAATAACTTGGCATAATCTGGCCGCAAAAGTCCTATAAAGACTGGACATTTTGTAGACAAAATGCCAAGTCAACGTGTTTTCTTTACACTAATGGAAAACACTTGAGTAATTTTTGAGTCAACCCATAATCTATTTGCAAAAACCCCCCAAAACACTGGACATTTTGCAGACAGAATGCCAATTAATTTTTGAGCCGACCCTAAGGGATCGTACAAAAATAACTTGGCATAATCTGTCCGCAAAAGTCCCGTAAAGACTGGACATTTTGCAGACAGAATGCCAATTAATTTTTGAGCCGACCCTAAGATAAATATTCCGGATCCTTCAAGGCTCTCCGGAGGAGAATCTACTCTTGACTAACGAAATTCTCTTGATAGAGAAAAGAAAATGTGAGACCTTCTTGTCTGCTTTTCAATGTAAATATCGTTCGAGTTTTAGACCGGTTTCGACAGCGTTAGCGTTCATTTTCAATCCGAAACTGTTGTCGAAAGGCTTAGCCTCTGTTTATGCCCCTTTTGGACGGGACAGAGGGGGATATTATAAGTCCTTCTCCAGGCAATTAAAGACATTTAACCAGAACGAACCGAGAGTCGCTGTGTCCTATTTCCTATTTTCAGATGAAATTCAGACCGGGCAATGTATCGCTATCAAGGGTGATGAAGCCAGTCACATTCTTAATTCCCGCAGAATACAAATCGGCGAGGTTATCCAGATTCAAGACCAGAAAATGCTGAGATATGAAGCTCGTGTTGAGAAAATGACCCACAAAAGCCTGACACTGCTACCGTTTAAAAATCTTAAAACACCGCCGGAATCTCAGTTGCGCATTCATCTTTACCAGGCCTTGGTAAAAGAAAAGGCGCTGGATGCAATCATTCAAAAGTGTACGGAATTGGGTGTTTGCAGCATCTGTTTTTTTCAGAGTCGATATTCTCAGCGTTTACAACCAAAGACCGGTCTGGAGAAAAAGAGGCAGCGTTGGCTTCGGATCGCTGTTGAAGCGTGCAAACAATCAGGGCGTGTCGCGCCCCCCAATATCACATTTATCTCTGACTTATCAAAATTTCATCAAGTTTCGGTGGAATCGTCAATAGAAACTATTCCAAGTTTTTGCCTCGAATCATCTGGAGAGACTGTCTCTATGGACAGCATCCTAACCAACGACAGAGAGATTAACTTAATTGTAGGTCCGGAAGGTGGATGGGGACCTGGAGATCTATCGGAACAGAATTTTCGGTGTGTGCACCTGGGACCGAGGATTCTCCGGTCAGAAACGGCCTCAATTGCAGCTGTTTCTATTTTACAGTTTTTGTATGGCGATATGAAGAGTGCCCCTCGTTATTAACCATCTACAAATATAATTCATCTTGGCTTTTTGAGAGAGTTTTATTTCCCATGCAAATCTGTTACGAGGCCTGGTTTTTTGCGAACCATGCGTCAAATTACTTACCGATAAAGGCAAGATTGCCAAAGGATTAAGGAAGAGACCCGGCGTCTGATCAATGCAGCAGTGGAAGGAAAGGTTGCCTTGAAACCGGAAGCGTCCAGGGGGTTGTAGGTGACGCCATTTGTCAAAGATGAATTTGAGTTTTTCAGGGTGTAAGCGCCCGCTGAAATAAATTTAATCGATACGCCCGATGGTGTGTAGTTTGATCAAATTTGTTGATCCCTTTGTCAATGCCAGGCCGGTAACGATAATTACCAGATCGTTTTTTTTCACATATTTTTTTGCAAGAACAACCTTTTCTCCCTCTGTAATCAGTTTCAGGGAGTCGTGGATCGGCGTGATCAGGATGGGAGTGATGCCCCAGACGAGTGACATTCGATTATAAATGGACACGGAAGGAGAAAACGCATATACCGGGCTGGAAGGTCGTTGCTTGGATATCATCTTGGAGGTCTTGCCAGATACAGAAAAAGAAAAGATCGCTTCTGCATTCACTTCATGGTGGATGTTTACCGCTGATTGAGATACTGCATGGGCTACCAGATTCCTTTCATCCTTTTCATATTGAATATTGTATTTCATAAACTGGGAATTTTCAGCCTCGGTGGCGATTCGCTTCATCATCTGTATCGCTTTGACCGGATATTTTCCTGAAGCTGTCTCACCGGACAGCATCACCGCATCCGTACCGTCAAAGATTGCATTTGCCACATCCGAGGCTTCTGCACGTGTGGGTATGGCGTTTGTGCACATGGTCTCCAGCATCTGCGTCGCTGTGATAACCAGTTTATTGGCGATCATTGATTTGGTTATGATCTGTTTTTGAATGGTAGGCACCAATTCGGGCCTGAGCTCCACGCCAAGATCTCCTCTTGCGACCATAATTCCGTCCGCAGCTTCAATTATTTCATTGATGTTATGAATGGCCTCAGGTTTTTCGATTTTTGCAATAACCGGAATTTCGGATTTCTGGTTTTTAATAATCGCTTTGATGTGTCGAAGATCCGCAGCTGTCCTAACAAACGAAAGAGCAAAGTAGTCGACGCCGACTTTGATGCCGTATTTCAGATCTTTGATATCCTTTGTAGTGAGAGATGGTGCCGAGATGTTCACTCCAGGAAGGTTGATTCCCTTATGCTCTTTCAACATACCGCCAACGATGACCGTGGTGGTTACCGTATCCGCACTTTTAGAGACGACTTTCAGTTCAACCAGGCCATCGTCAATCAGGATGGTATCCCCCTTTTTTACATCTCCTGGCAGGTTCGTGTAAGTTGTGGAGACAATACTGTCTGTTCCGACAACTTTTCTCGAGGTGATCTTAAAAGCAGATCTGTTTTTCAATAGAACCGCGACCCCGTTTTTCAATGTGCCGGTTCGTATTTTTGGGCCCTGCAAATCCAGTAAAATTCCAATCGGTTTATGCGTCTCTTCTGAAAGCTTGCGGATGGTTTGGATGACCTCGAAATGCTGTTCGTAGGTGCCGTGTGAAAAGTTAAGGCGCGCGACATTCATACCCGCAGATATCATCCGTTTAAGAATCGTCTTGTTATTTGATGCAGGACCGATGGTGGCAATTATTTTTGTTTTGTTTGTCATAATCCCTCTTTCGCTCAATCTTTATAGAAAAACAAACCGGTCTATGCAGGTGAATGCGCTTTTTCATTACGAGAATCTTCTCTTGGGTGATCAAACATTGATCAGCTTCTACGGAGATTACTTTAAAGACCGACATTTTTCAACATTAATTTAGAAGGGTTAGGTGTGGTTTCTAGACGGATAGGGCGTGAGTGTGCACTCGTTTTGCGGATGTTTTTTTGAAACTAAGGAGAGCCAAGTCAAAAGAAAGATTTCACCGGGCTTTCAGTGTGAACATTCTCTATCAGAGAATGTTCAAAATCATTGAACGAAAGGCAAATCGATGATAAAGTTACATGTCCGTCATTTAAGCGCCTTTTATGTCATGCTCGTTTTTTGAGATCCATCCCTAACAAGAGTGCAGGATTGAATTCTAAAGTAAATGAAATTAAAAATTGTTAAAGGAACCCGTGACCTATATGGTGATGATGTTAAGCGGTTTCAGTATATTGAGGAAAAAGCCCGGCAGGTGTTTTCTGTGTACGGGTATCAGGAGATACGCACCCCTATTTTTGAAAAAACCGAGCTATTTGCCCATGGTGTCGGTGAAGGTACTGACATCGTTGGCAAAGAAATGTTTCTGCTTGAAGACCGGAGAGGCAGGAGCATGGCACTACGCCCCGAAGGAACGGCGCAGGTTGTGCGGAGCGTAATTACCAACAATATGATGCGTCAGAACAACCATTTAAGGTTTTACTATTTTGGTCCGATGTTTCGTTATGAGCAGCCTCAAAAAGGTCGATTCCGCCAGTTTTACCAGATCGGAGCAGAATATTTCGGTGTTTCTACACCTGACGCTGATCTGGAATTGATTTTGATCCTGCGTCAGTTTTTCAAAGAGATTCAGCTTCACGAGATTTCATTTCAGCTGAATACCATTGGATGCCAGAAGTCAGATTGCAGACCGGCTTATAAAAACAAGCTGATCGAATTTCTGCAAGACCATGTGGATTCGTTGTGTGAAAATTGTTCTAACCGCATGCACGATAATCCACTACGGGTTTTAGATTGCAAAAATGAGTCATGTATTGCTGTCACCAGTGAAGCACCGAAAATTCACGACACAGTTTGCAGTGACTGCAAGGATCATTTCAGTGAATTGTGTCACATGCTGGACGACCACCAGGTCAGCTATTCTGTTAATTTCAGGCTGGTGCGCGGACTGGATTACTATTCAAAAACGGTTTTCGAAGTGTTTTCAGACAATTTGGGGGCGCAGAACGCTGCGGGTGGCGGTGGAAGATACGACGGGCTCTTTGAAATTTACGGCGCAAAAGTTGTTCCAGCCATTGGATTTGCTCTGGGTCTCGATCGGTTGGCGTTGTTGACGTCACCCGAAAAAAAAGAGCAAAAATCAGTTTTTGTGGTGGGTACAGATCGTGGGGCTGTCTGCAAACTGGTTGCGACCTGCCGAGAAGAAGACATCATCTGTCAATACGACCCGTTTCAGTCATCAATGAAAAGTCAATTTCGGCAGGCCAATAAATCAGGTGCCTGGAAGGTGCTAATTCTTGGAGAGGAGGAATTGAAAGCGAAGCAGGTGTCTGTTAAGGATATGCAGGATGGACAGCAGACAGTGGTTGAACTTTCCGCAGTCGTCGGGTATCTGAAGAAATCTGTAGCGAATTGAACCGTTCTTTCCTTGACGGCGGTAATTTGTTTAACCTATCATAATGGAAGACATTAATATATTACAGCTTCTGTTCGCTTGAAACCCTCAAATCAGCAATCAAGAGGTCATTTTTTCGCTATAATCAACTATGATGAACCTTGGATTATTGACAGTCAGCTATAAAACAACCGCGATTGAAAATCGTGAGAAACTTGCGATTCCTGATAAAGAGGTCAAGGACCTGATTGCTTACATCAAGCGTCAATGCCGTCTGGATGAAGTCATGCTTTTGTCCACCTGTAATCGGGTGGAGATATATATTTACGCTAAGAACCCGATACAAGTGATGGGTGAAGTGGAAACGGTTTTTCTGGATTATTTGCAACTCATTGATAAGCAGGAATTCGAGTTTAAAAAGCTGTCCGGACAAGATGCCATACGACATATTTTTCGGGTTACGGCAAGTCTGGAGGCTATGATTATTGGAGAACCCCAGATCACCGGCCAGGTGAAGAATTTTTTCCATCTCTCTACAGAGGGTGGTGGTTGCGGTTTCTTCCTCAATCAGGTCATGAACCGTGCCTTCATCACTGCAAAAAGAGTTCGTAACGAAACTGAAATTGCAAAATTTGCTGTTTCTATCAGTTTTGCGGCTGTTGAACTGGCCAAAAAAATATTTTATGAAATGCGAGAGAAGGTCATTTTAATCGTCGGTGCGGGTGAAATGGCTGAGTTGGCCGTGACGCACCTGATGAAAGCGGGCTGTTCCCATCTCCTGGTAACAAACCGCACCTTTTCCAGAGCCATATCCCTGGCTGAGCAATTCGACGGCTCAGCCGTGCGCTTCGAATACATGGCCAATCATCTTGAAACAGCCGATATCATCATTTCATCTACAGGTGCCAAAGAATACATCATTGAGCAAGAGATGATTCAAAAGTGTATGAAAAAAAGAAAGCGCCGTCCTATGTTTTTAATTGATATTGCAGTTCCCCGGGATATTGATCCGCTGATCAACGAGATTGGCAACGCCTATGTTTATGATATCGATGATCTACAATCGGTTGTGGACGCCAATATGAAGATCAGAGAGGCGGAAGCAGAAAAGGCCCAGGTCATTATCGAAGAGGAGATTTTGAAAATCGAAGATTGGCTGGTCACCCTCGACGTTGTACCGACCATAAAGAACTTCAGGGAAAAAGTTCTGGCTCTGGCAAACAGTGAACTGCATAAGGGGATGAATCAGCTGGGTGATATATCAAACAAGCAGGAACGGGCAGTGCGAAGCATGATCAACGGCTTTGCCTACAAGTTACTTCATGAACCAACGGTGATGTTGAAACAAAAGGCCAAGGAAGGAAATGCCGGATTTGAGTATCTGCAAACCATCAATGATCTGTTTGGCTTGAAGCCGCAAATTGAGGATACTGTTCCAAAAAAGGTAATTAATTTCAATGACAAAAAAAATTAGAATTGCGACCCGCTCAAGTAAATTAGCTCTCTGGCAGGCTAATTGGATCAGGAAGAGACTGGAAGGTATCCACCAGGACCTGTCGGTGGAACTCATCCATCTGAAAACCAAAGGCGACAAAATCCTGGATGTGCCATTAGCGAAGATTGGTGGAAAGGGGCTTTTCGTCAAAGAGCTCGAAACAGCCCTGCTGGAAAACAGAGCGGATATTGCCGTTCATTCTTTGAAAGACGTGCCAACTGAATTTCCTGAGGGATTGGAAATCTCAGTCTTCACTAAAAGAGAAGTTCCTGGGGATGCGTTTGTCTCCAATAAATTTGACCGAATTGAATCACTGCCCGAAAACGCAGTCGTCGGTACCAGTTCTCTGCGACGGATTGCACAACTAAAAAAAGTCAGACCGGATATTCAATTCAAGTCTTTGCGCGGAAATGTGGAAACCCGTTTGCGGAAACTGGACAACGGGGAGTTCGATGCAATTATTCTGGCAGCGGCCGGTTTGATACGCCTTGGGCTTGATAACCGCCTTACCAGATTGCTGCATCATGACATTTCCTTGCCGGCAATCGGCCAGGGTGTTGTCTGCATTGAATCCAGGATTGGTGATGAGAGCATTCTTAAGCGCATCAGCCCCCTGGGAGATGTGGAAACCGCAATGAATGTCTCTGCTGAGCGCGGACTGTTGAAGCGATTGAATGGCGGATGTCAGGTTCCGATTGCCGGGCATGCGGTTACTGAAGGTAACCAAATACATTTGACAGGTGTTTTAGCCAGTCCCGATGGTGATCGGTTTCTTAAAATGACGGAAACCGGATCCCTAACGGATAGCGTCAATATTGGCATCCGGCTGGGAACCCGACTACTTGAAGCTGGTGGTCGAGAGATTCTGGCCTTGGTGGGAATTAAAGCAGATTAAAATAAATCTACACAATAGCTATCTGGCAAAGCTTTCCTCTATCATCATCTCCTGCAGCCATTTTTAAAAAAGAGGCAGCAAACGCAATTATCCTTTGCAGATAACCTTATTTGTGGGACTGGTTGTCTGGTGTAGGAGTTGGGGGGTAGGTTGATTTCAAACCAGAAGTCCAGACAGGGTTTCAACAAAATAGAAGTGGAATTCGATTCAAAAAATGATGCAACAGTTACAAGGAAAAAGGATTCTGATCACAAGAGATATTTCACAAGCTGAAGGATTGAAGGAAAAACTGGTCTTATTGGGTGCTGAAATTCTTTGTGTGGCGACTATCGCGATATCCGATCCGCCGGAATGGGAATCTTTTGATCAGGCTGCTGAAAGGGCCCCGGATTTTGATTGGGTTGTTTTTTCCAGTACCAATGCGGTCAGGCGAACATCTATGCGACTGTCTCAATTAAATCTGGATACTGAGCGACTCAATGCCCTGAAAAAAGCAGCAGTTGGAAATCAGACAGCCGCAGCGGCCAGCGAAGCAGGATGGAAAATCGACTTGATCCCGGATCAGTATCAGGCGGAAGGTCTGCTCGATGCTCTTGTTAAATCCGGGGTCAGCGGTAAGAAGATCTGGATGCCTAGAGCTCTCCAGGCGAGAAGTTTTTTGATAGATGAGCTGGAAAAAGTCGGTGCAGTGATCACTGACACGCCGGTTTATCAGAACACCATCCCTTATGAAAACAGGGACCGCCTGCAAAACGCCCTTCTCAATGAAAGGATTGACTGGATAACCTTTACCAGTTCATCAACAGTAACCAATTTTATCAAGATACTGGGAGATCTGCGCTTGCAGATTCAGCTTCCAAAACTCGCTTCCGTCGGCAGAATAACCTCAAAAACCATGAAGCAACATGGTTTGGTACCCAGTATCACTGCAGAACGACAGAACCTCGATGGCTTATGCCAGGGAATTGTGGAGTGGGAGACAACGGCTCCAAAATCAGATTAACAGGCGAGCAAATCACTTATGAACTCTAAAGATAGTGTCAAACAGACACCTATGATGCAGCAGTTTTATCGGATAAAGCAGGCGCATCCCGATAAAATTCTGTTCTATCGTATGGGTGATTTCTATGAAATGTTTGGCGATGATGCTGTAAAAGCAGCAGGGGTTCTGCAAATTCAATTGACCAGTCGGAACAAAAATAAGGAAGATGCCGTCCCTCTTTGCGGTATTCCGGTTCATGCATATGATCAATATTTGAACAAACTGACCCGGGCTGGATTCAAGGTTGCAGTGTGCGAACAGACAGAGGATCCGGCGCAGGCAAAAGGGTTGGTCAAAAGGGAAGTCGTCCGCATTGTGACTCCTGGGACGGTTGTTGCTCCTGATTTGCTTGATGCAAACGAAAACAGTTTTTTGTGCGCTATTTGGGGGAAAAATAAAAAAAACCGGATTGGGATTGCTTTTTGCGACCTGTCCACAGGGGAATTCGAAATTGATGAATTGGAAATCAGGGCCGGATACAGCGGTTTGATGGAACTATTGTACCAGTACCAACCGAAAGAGATACTCTTGCCTGAAAGTGGTAGTGAAGCTGAAACAGCCTTCTATTCCGGAATTATTCAACAAATCTATCAGATTATGGGTTCTGGATCCAAAGAACCCCATATTGAGTATCTTAACCCCTTCTTTTTTGACTATCGCAGTAACCTCCGTCTGCTCCAGGAACATTTCTCTGTTGGATCATTGGCAGGATTTGGAATTGAAGGGTTTCCAGTGGCGTTGTGCTCTGCAGGTGCTGTTTTGAACTATCTGAAAGAGACTCAGAAAGACACGCTGACGCATATCGTACAGATAAAAAGAATTCAGAATGAAGAGTGGATGCTGCTTGACGAGTCCACAGTTCGAAATCTCGAACTTCTGGAAACTTCCGATGGCGCACAGCAGAAGTATACACTTCTGTATTTGCTGGATCATTGTAAAACAGCGATGGGAAGTCGCAAACTGAGACGTTGGATGCTGTCACCTCTCCGTGATATCGTTCGGATCGAGCAGCGTCAGGACCAGGTCAGTTCGTTTCTGAAGCAGAATTCTCTGGCTGAACAGCTGCGGGACGTGTTGTCCCAAATCGGCGACCTGGAGCGTCTGATTGCTCGCATAGCTATGCCCATGACGCATATCAATGATCTCTTGAAATTAAGAGAGAGCCTCTCGCCCCTTGCCCGCTTCAAATCGATTCTACAAGGATCAAGTAACAATAGAGTGGCCGAAATTGGGGACAGCTTCGACTCATTGACTGATTTGTGGCAACTCCTGGAGGAACATATTCTGCCTGAACCGTCTCGCAAAATGAAAGAGGGCGGTTTCATTATGCCGGGTGTTGATTCGAGGCTGGATGAGTTGAAAAGCCTGATGAAAAACGGGAAGCAGTTACTTGCTAATATGGAAGCAGAAGAGAGATCGAAAACCGGGATTTCATCTCTCAAAATCAGGTTTAACAAGGTGTTCGGTTACTTTATCGAAATATCAAACGCATCGAAACATCTGGCGCCGGAACACTATATTCGTAGACAAACCCTGGTTAATAATGAAAGGTTTGTGACCGAGTCTTTAAATGAGCTTGAAGAGAGTATATTGACTGCTGAAGATGAGGCTATCCAGCTCGAAATCGATATTCTCGACACCGTCAAAAAAGAACTTCAACGCGAAATTCCGAGAATTCAGGCGGCATCACAAACAGTTGCCGAGATAGATGTACTGAGTACATTTGCTTACAATACAGGGCTTTACAACTATGTCAGACCTGTGCTCACTGCCAATCCCAACCGTCGGGAGATTGATATCAAGGAGGGACGTCATCCCGTCATCGAATCACTGAATTTTGATGAGCCCTTCATTCCCAACGATGTGTTGCTGGACTCAGATGATCAATATGTGATGGTGATTACAGGGCCGAATATGGGGGGTAAGTCCACTTATATGAGGCAGACCGCTCTGATTGCCTTGATGGCTCAGATGGGCTCTTACGTTCCGGCAAGGTCAGCCGCATTACCTGTCTTCGACCGGATATTCACCCGTGTCGGAGCATCGGACAACCTCACGCGTGGTCAGAGTACTTTCATGGTAGAGATGAGTGAGGCCGCGTCAATCCTGAACAATGCGACTCAACAAAGCTTGATTATTTTAGATGAAATCGGACGGGGAACCAGTACCTTTGATGGGATCAGTATTGCATGGGCTATTATTGAGCATATTCATCGTCTTGGCGCTTTAACACTTTTTGCCACACACTACCACGAACTGATTCTATTGGAAGATCAACTTGAAGGTGTCAGGAACGCCAAGGTTGCGGTAGATGAAGACGGAAAGAAACTCGTTTTTCTTCGTAAAGTCATCTCAGGCCAAACGGATAAGAGCTATGGGATTCAAGTCGCACGCCTGGCGGGGCTGCCAGACAACGTTGTTAATCGGGCAGAAGCAGTAGTAAGTGATCTGAAGCAGGCTGAAAGAAAACTGATAGAAAAGGATGGCGTGCCACAGGCGATATTGTCTGACCATTTGACCGTCTCCGATAACATCCAACTGAGTTTTTTTCCGGATGAACGTCATTGGGTAAAAGAGTTAAGGGAATTTGATATCAACAGTCATTCTCCTCTGGAAGCAATCTCTTTTCTGGATCAATTGAAAAAGAAAATGGGTTAGCTCCTGTTGGGAGAGCAACCTTAATCAAAAGTTTGAGCGAAGCTGAGATGAATATGTCTTTTTGCAGATGGCAGGGGATAACAATAGTTATTGCAGTTATGGCAATGATGATCAGTTTCTCTCAACGATTAGAGGCTGTCGATCATGCGGAATCTCTGTACAATAAGGGCGCTAACAACTACCATCGGCTATATGATGATCCGGTTTTCGCCAGTCAGTCAGATAACTGGCTGCGAACCATCAAACAATTCCAGATCGTTCAGCGTACGTATCCTACACATTATCGAGCTCCAGCGTCTCTGTATAACACTGGCCGACTTTACCGCTCACTCTTCCAGATTAAAAAACGGCGCATATTTTTGGATCGCAGCAGTCTTACCTTTCGCAAGCTTATAGACGATTATCCCAAATCAAATTTGGCGGATGACGCACAGTTCTTGCTCGCTGAAAACTATGGGCGCTTTGAAAAGAACAAGCATCTGGCGGTTTTGGAATACAAGAATTTATTGAAATGGTTCCCGAAGAGTGATTTTAAGACAGACGCGCAGAAGAGAATTCAACTGCTGCAACCACCTCATAAGGATTTACGGATTTACGCTGTAGAAGAAAAAGTGTCAGTCCCCGTTGAGATGACAACTGTTCGTTATGGGGGTCTCAATCAAGCAGATAATGATCCGGAAAGACCACCGGTCAAGGTAATGAAAATTGATTACTGGACAACGGTCGATTGGTCCCGGGTGGTAGTTAATGCTCGATCGGACGTACGCTATAAATATCATGTTTTAGAGGAGAGCGTCACACATCCACAGAAGCGCCTGGTCTTGGATATTTCTCATGCGTACTTGCCAGCTGGTATGCAGAAAAAAATTGCTGCTAACGACGGCTTGATTACGGAGGCCCGCATCGGTCAATTCGATAAGCAGACTGTTCGTGTCGTTTTGGATATGGTCAGCCTGGATAAAATCAAGGTTTTTCATTTTAAACTACCTCTGCAATATAAAATTGTTATCGATATTCAGGGACAACATGATCTGACTGAATTTAAGTCGACGACAAAGCCGGGGCGAAAGATTGGGAGTCGCGCCCAGGATTCAGTTGAATCTGAAGCTAAAGGTTCTGAACCTGTTTCGCTCTCCAGGGTTTTCGGATTAAAAGTCAAGCGGGTGATCCTAGACCCGGGACACGGAGGCAAAGATCCTGGTGCTTCAGCATTTGGGCTGCACGAGAAGGATGTCACCCTTGGAATTGCGTTTTGGTTAAAAAAAATAATCGAAAAAAACCATCCCCGGATTAAGGTGCTGATGACGCGAACAAGAGATCAGTATGTCAAGCTTGAAGCTCGGACAGCCTTTGCAAATAAAAACAAAGGGGATCTTTTTATCAGCATCCATGTCAATGCCAGTCCAAGACCCCGGATTCGTGGTGTTGAGACGTATTACCTTAACCTGACTTCCGACAATGAGGCACTGGCGCTGGCGGCAAAAGAAAACCAGACCAGCCTGAAAAGTATCAGCGATTTGCAAAATATTCTCAATGATCTGCTGACCAATTCAAAGATTCAAGAATCAAGCGACCTGGCAAACAATGTTCAGAAGTCTATTGTTGAAATGACGACCCAAAGCACTTATAAATTGAGGGATCTGGGCGTCAAAAAAGCCCCTTTTATTGTTCTCTTAGGTGCTCAAATGCCCAGTATTCTGGTTGAAACCGGATTTTTGAGCAACAGAGCGGAAAATGATGCGTTAAGAAGGGATAAATACCGCCAGACTCTCGCACGGGGAATATATAAAGGCATTAAGATACAGATTAACTAGTTCTGCTCAATTCCCTCGTTTTAGATTTTAAATGGCGAGACGACTTTTTCACTACTTTCATGTTGCCATTGGTGGGCCGTGGCTGTTCTGGTACTGACCACAACAATCACTTCCGGAACCGGGTTCTTCGGATCAACTGGCCTCCGTCTTGTCTTCAACAATTGGAATGAGGATTTTTTGACCGGGTATCAGCTTATTTAAGTTGACAGACAGGTTATATTTTTTGATCAGCCAGACGGGCAGATCGAATTGCGCTTTGCACAGCGTCCAGATGTTATCCCCTCTTCTGATATTGTACTGCCAAACACCCTCAATTTCGTAAGCCTTCAGGAAGTCTTCTTCAAACTCCTGGTGGAATTCATATCGTTCCTCTTCGAATCGCTCTTTGTTAACGCGGGTGAAAGGAATGATAAGGGTTTGGTCCATATGAATATTCTCTCTGTAGGAGAGCCGGTTCAAATTTCTGATATACTGAACGGAGACTCGCAGCCATTCGGCAAAATGTCCCAGGGTTTCTCCTGTTTCGACCTGTATGACACCCAGGTTTCTTCCTTTGTTGGTGTATTCCCGTTTAACCAGAATATTGCCTGTCACAATGTATGGGTTGACAACACTTCCTTCTTTGTCGGCAGCAGCCGATTTCCTGCTCAACTTCGCTGTTGATGTTTTTATGGATTTCCCAGGCAACGGTCTGGACCTGAACTGTTCTTTTGCAGTTTTTTGCTCTTCTGAGGCAGTAGTGGACTTGAATTTTGCCGCCAGACGCAAACTGTCCTCCTGAGATGGAATGCGGAGATTCTGTCCAGCGTAAATCCTGGCCCGGTGATTCAGGTTATTAGCCCAGATCAGATCTCGAAGTGTAATATTATGTCGGCGTGCAATCACACTGGCCACATCTCCTTTGCGAACCCAGTAGAATCGACTTCGCTTTTGTTTCGCCTTATACAGGCTGGAGGGAATTGAAGCGATAAGCGGGTCCAGACTATTTTTGTCCGGCAAGCGTAGCTGAAAACCTTTAGGGATGTATTTCTGATTTCTGAATACGGGTTCCCTTAATGATCGATTCAAAGAGCGTATTAACGCAGGAGTGAGTTTCAAATGCCTGGCCAATTCATTTACAGGGGCGAATCCTTTTAAGATAATCGTTTTTGTCTTTACCGGTTGCTTGAGAACGAGACCTGGAAAAAAATCATGATAATTTTTTGCAATCTCCCTGGCGGCTAGAAATTCTGAGTAGAAGTTGCGAGATGCAAATTTGAAACGACGACCATCATACCCATTGAAAATATTTTCATAGTTCCCTTTGACTTTTTTAGCTTTCGACATGGCTTTTGCGCCATGGTTGTAAGCCGTTAAAGCCAGTGGCCAGCTTCCCAGAATCCTGTAATTTTGTTTGAGCAGTCGTGCTGCAGCGTCAGATGCATATAGCGGGTCTCTACGTTGATCAACAGTGTAATCCACTTTCATGAATTGTTTGCCTGTGCGGTAGGTAAACTGCCATATCCCAGCGGCGCCGAATTTACTATATGCTTGAAAATTGAAAGATGACTCCACATGGGGAAGATAAATCAAGTCTTTTGGTAGACCGTACTTCTTAAAAATATTCCATATTTCTGGCAAATACAGACCGGAGCGAACCAGCCCATCACTAAAAAAATTCCTCTGTCCTCTTTGAAAACGAATGTTGTTTGCGGCAGATGAAAACACTTTTGAAGTTGCGTTGTCCCCGAACAGGGCGACAACTCTTTTTTCATCTTTGTTTTTTGGAATCGGTTGTTTCGCCAGATTTTTCAGCAACCTGGCGTAGTGACCCTTAACTTTTTTGATAGCTCTGATATTTCTCCTGCGGGCGCCTTTTCTGTTTCTAGGCTCCAGATCAATCACGTCATAGACGATTCGCAGGTTATCTGTATCATGAATAATGCCCTGGTCAGAGTTGTAAACACTATAAACCTTTTTCCAAAAATTAATATTATGCCTGAGAGCGGGGAATTCAGGAAAAACCACATCTTGTTCGATGGTATTTGAAAAAACTGTTCCGATAAAAATAAAACAGGAAACAATAAGCAAACTTAAAAATCGATAATACATATTTAGGCAATAGGAATAAGATAGAGGATCTCCGGACTGCTTTGATAAGTTCATAAGCCGGTCTGGGACTGAGTTCACGATGGTAATGGTTAGATTGGTCTACTGAATATCGTGAGGGGCTATCTCATCGGATATTCCAGGTTCAAACTCGTTTTGAGGCAGTTTTTCAGTCGAGTTTCCAGCCAATATTTGAGTATTAAAATAATCTGACATTTCAGAAAGAAAAACACCAAAGGATTCAGGCACATCGGGTTGTCCATTTAATTTCTGTTGTAAACGTTTTATTAATGACAAACTCTGCTCTCGATTCTGTTTTACTATGTTATTGTCCTCCGGTGCTGTCATTTGTCTAAAACGACGGGCAAGTGTTGGTCCTGATTGTCCTTTTTCAATGGCAGCATCTTTCAAATCCTCGAATATTTCGGGTGTACAGTTGTCATCCTGTTTCGCCTTATGTAAAAAACTGACCACATCCAATTCGGGCACTCCTTTTGATTCGAAGTTTTCACTGATGGAGGGTTCGGATTCAGTTACAAAAAAGTAGGCGTTCGTCAGCTTCATCGCAGTATTTTTTTTGATCCGGATCTCTAATTTGCAGTACTCTTCAAAGGATTGATATCCCCACTCCAGGTACCGTTTTTCAGAAGCGATTTTCGTCAGATATTCGCCAAACATGATCCAATTCGATTTAAATGCACGAGCGGCATCAATGAGCTGTTTGCGATGAGAATTCGGATCAAGTTTTTCGATTATCTCATTTAATACTCTATTCGTGTCAAATTCTGTTTTCATTGCTGAGTCATAATATTAAAAGGTCAAAGGGTATTTTATGTCCATACATTTAGCGTATAATCAGCAGGACGGAAAAGAGCGTCCCTGTCCTTGATGGATGGTAGGAGTGCTGCGATGATTCGTTTCTGCTCTAGCCATCGTTTGATTGAGCTAAGGCCTGTTTTTTAACTGATTTTGCTCGTTTCCATTCATCAAGATATTTTTTTAAATGAACGCGTTCCGGTTTGACTGATTCATCCATGAGCATTTTTTTCAGCAGCTCCTGCTCGTCTTCATATGCATTGAGCGATATAAACCCACCAAAAAAGGCAATACGCAGCCAGAGGAGATAGGTTGTGATGGCATCGAACTCGTTGTAAGCGATGATTTGATCAAGTTTTCCTGTAAGCCAAAGGGGGGCAACCGCATTGCCGTCAAGTTCCATTTTCCCTGGAATACCGCAAGCAGTCGCCATCTCATTCAAGGATGGTGATCCCTTGCCCCAACTACCTACAATCTCCATCAAGTCGATATGATAGTCACTACTTCTGGCGAAATAATCTACTCCTTCCCATGGTTTGGCCGGTCGTCTGCAAAATTCAGGTGCCTGTACGCCATTGCTAATCGCACGTTGAACCAGAATTTTCAAATCCGATCTCGAAGAATTGTATCCGACAAGTTGCGGTCTATTTTTACCAATTGCGTTGAGAAAAGTGTCAATTATATGTGTCTCTCCCCTTTCTTCAGGATTATCCGTATTCCGTGGAAGTGAAAGTAACTGCAACCGAATGCCGTCCTGGGACTCCGTCCGAATGATCGCTGAAATGGAAACAATTCGGCAGAGCACCGTTTTGAGAAAAGGGGTAGGATTCTCTTCGGTTGCCCCACCGTGCTTCCACATTTCATTGATAACTGCTTCATCCGTTAAGGATGGGGGGAGTTGATAGAGCTCACGTCCGACAGCGGCATCCGGGACCCATTCTGAATCAAAAATCCAGATCTTATTGTGTAAAATTTTAAACATTTTATGGGCAGGGTTGAATCCGTTTTTCGTCCATTCTATAGAGCTTTCTTTTTAGTGCACTGTTTCATGTCAGTAAACAATTAAATGAAGAGGGTTTATTTCAAAAAACAAATCAAACCTTTTTGTTAATTCGTGATATTATCAAATTAAAAGCTATTCTGAAAAACAGCAAAATCAACAAATGTACCTTGACATAATCAAAAAATAGTGGTTAAAATTTAAAGTTAAACAATTCGAGTACTTCTAAAATTCTGTTGTAAAAACCAAAACATGAATTTTACCTGCCTTTTTATTGGAAGACAGCAACTGTCAAAATGCCCACAAGAAAACGAAGCAGATTTTCATCTTCAAACATCTAATTTGGAAATAGCGAACGCGTTATTTACGGATAAGTCCGTGTTTTTCAATCACAATTCAAGGCTTTGATTTTTCCATTTATCCTGCGATGGGGTCAGATTTTTTCTGATACGAAAAACCGTAAGGGGGCATGTTAACTATTTCGTTATGGGTTCTACGTATCTTTAAGGATTTTACAGAAATCGGAAAATTTTAGAGATAGAATAAATCATACTTTCTCCAAGAAGAGTGACAAAATGTATAAATATCCTCACGTTCAGAGATTTCGAGTTGATTTCGGAAAAATAGAAGCGATTCTAAATCCACCGCCACTTTTGCAGATACAAAAGGACTCGTACAACTGGTTTCTGCAAAAAGATGTGGCACCGGAAAATCGCGAAATCCATGGTTGGGAGGCTGTTTTTCAGTCGGTTTTTCCCATCTCGGATTTTGGTGGTACCTGTACGTTAGAGTATGTTTCATATCGGTTGGGAGAACCCAAATATGATGAAACGGAATGTAAAATCAGAGGGGTGACCTTTGCCGCACCCGTGAGGGTTTCACTGCGATTGATCATCTGGGAAAAGGATGAGAAGTCAGATCAACGACGGATTCATGATATAAAGGAGCAGGAGATCTACCTGGGAGAATTTCCACTGATGACGGATACCGGCTCCTTTATTGTCAATGGAACAGAGCGGGTAATTGTAAGTCAGCTGCACAAGTCTTCTGGTGTATTTTTCAATCATGATCGGGGAAAATCCCACGCCAGCGGTAAATTGCTGTATTCCGCCAGTGTGATTCCCCAAAGAGGATCCTGGATTGATTTTGAGTTTGATGCCAAAGACTTGCTGTACGTGAGGATCGATCGACGTCGAAAATTCCTGGCCACTGTTCTGTTGAAGGCGCTGGGATATTCCGGGACTGAACTTCTGAACCGCTTTTACTTTACTGAAACGGTTATTTTGAAAAACGCGTTTTCAGAAGACGAGAGCAAACGGATATTTTCAAAGTATTTTGATCCGCAGTCTTCACAAAATCAAAGGGCAATCGGCGATATTATCAACCCGACCAATAAGCAGGTTATTGTTGTTGAGGGTAAAAAAATCTCAAAGGCATCCATCCGGAAGATACAGGAAGCCGGTATCAAAGAGATTCCGACGAGTATGGAAGATTTACTGGGACGATATGCACTGGAAGATGTGGTCGGACCCGACGGAGAGTTGATACTGCAAAGTAATCAACCCATCACAAAAGAAGCGTTGGAGGAGCTCCTCAGTAACCAAATCGAGGAAGTGACCTTGCTCTTCATCGGTAACAAGACAATTGGAACCTCCTTTCGCAATACGCTGGCTGCGGATAAAGTAGACGATCCCCAGGAAGCGATGATTGAGATTTACAAAAAAATGAAACCGGGGGATCCACCCACTCTGGAGGTGGCCAAAAACTTATTGAAAAACATGTTTTTCAATCCAGAAAGATACGATCTTTCACGGGTTGGCCGGATGAAAATCAACAAAAAGCTAAGTATCGATAAAGAGTTGGATGAAAACATTCTGACCAACGAAGATATTCTTGCTGTGGTTGAGTATCTTCTGAGACTGAAGGATGGTGCTGGCGGAACGATTGACGATATTGATCATCTAGGAAATCGTCGGGTTCGTGGTGTGGGAGAATTGCTGGAAAATCAGGTGAGAATTGGTTTGGTTCGTATGGAACGGGCTATCAAGGAAAGAATGTCGTTGCAGGAAACGGAAAACATGATGCTGCACGACATCGTCAATTCTAAACCGGTTTCAGCGGTGATCAATGAGTTTTTTGGCAGCAGCCAGCTGTCCCAATTTATGGATCAGACCAACCCACTCTCCGAAATTACCCATAAGCGCCGCTTGAGTGCACTGGGGCCTGGCGGTTTGACTCGTGAAAGAGCCGGTTTTGAGGTCAGGGACGTTCATACATCCCATTACGGCCGTATTTGCCCGGTTGAAACACCTGAAGGTCCGAATATCGGGCTGATCTCTTCCATTGCAACCTATGCCAAGGTGAATGAATTCGGATTTATAGAAACCCCTTATCGCAAGGTGGATGACACTAATGTTTCAGCCGATATTCATTTCTTGACAGCGATCGATGAGGGAAATTTCAAGATTGCCCAGGCTAACGCCCTGCTGGACGAGAAGCACCAATTGGTTAAGGAGCTGGTAAAAGCTCGTTACGATAATGAATTTAAAATGCTCCGCAAGGAGGAGATTGAGTATATGGACGTTTCGCCGAAACAGCTGGTTTCGGTGGCGGCGTCTCTGATTCCGTTTCTGGAACATGATGATGCGAACCGTGCATTGATGGGATCGAACATGCAGCGTCAGGCTGTACCTGTCGTTACACCAGAGGCTCCGTTTGTCGGAACCGGAATGGAGTATCAGGTGGCCCAGGATTCGGGTTCGTGTATTATTGCCAAGCGTTCAGGTTATGTGAACAGGGTGGATGCAGGACGGATTGTGGTCGAAGCCGAAGTTGATCTGGCTGCTGATCAGACGGTCATTGCAGCGAATGTGGATATTTATCATCTGAGAAAATATCAGCGCTCCAATCAAAACACCTGCATTAACCAACGTCCGATTGTGCGTGTTGGTGATCGTGTCACAGCCGGACAAATCCTGGCGGATGGCGGCAGTTGTGATAATGGAGATCTGGCCCTGGGGCAGAACATCTTGATCGCTTTCATGCCATGGCGAGGGTACAACTATGAAGATTCAATTCTGATCAGCGAAAAACTGCTGCATCAAGACCGGTTTACTTCGGTTCATATCGAAGAGTTTGAGGTTCTGGCGAGAGATACGAAACTGGGCAAGGAACTTATCACTCGGGATATTCCCAACATGAGTGAGTATGCG
Source organism: Deltaproteobacteria bacterium (assembly GCA_018645005.1). Taxonomy (GTDB): domain Bacteria; phylum SAR324; class SAR324; order XYD2-FULL-50-16; family XYD2-FULL-50-16; genus JAHJRI01. Next base: position 25,036 of record JABGPJ010000099.1, read on the forward strand.
TTGCGAAATCTCGACGATTCGGGAATTATCAGAATAGGAAGTTACGTTAAAGCGAGCGATATTCTGGTAGGAAAGACAACGCCCAAAGGGGAGATGCAATTGAATCCTGAGGAGAAACTGCTGCGGGCCATTTTTGGCGAGAAGGCAGGGGATGTCCGGGATACATCTCTCAGAGTCAGTCAGGGGATTGAAGGGGTGGTTATCGATGTGAAGGTTTTCAACCGCCGAGGGGTGGAAAAGGATGAACGGACCAAAGAAATTGAAACGGCGATTCTTGAGAAAATCGAGAACGACTATCGGGATGAGGTTCGCATCGTCAAATCAAACCTGATAGCGAAGGTTCTCCCTATCTTGCACGATCACCCTCTTGTATACAACCTGGTATCTCCGAACACTCAAGAGGTGCTGGTTGCAGCTGAAGAAAAATTAACCGAAGAGTTATTCCATAAGGTGCCAGTCAGTGTCTGGATGGATATCCACATTTCTGACGAGGGCTTAAACAACGATCTTCGTGTCATGCTTCGTAATGCAGCTTCTCAAGTCGAGCTGCTTGACAATATACATGAGTCCAAGAAAGAGCGGGAGAGTCGGACAGATGACCTGCAACCGGGTGTGATTCGAGTGATAAAGGTTTTTGTGGCGATGAAACGACGGCTGTCCGTAGGTGATAAGATGGCTGGAAGACATGGTAACAAAGGGGTCATCTCAAAAATCATTCCGCCCGAAGATATGCCGTATATGGAAGACGGAACCCCCGTCGATATTGTGCTGAATCCGTTGGGTGTTCCTTCGCGGATGAATGTGGGACAGGTGTTGGAAACCCATCTGGGTTTGGCGGCAAAGGCACTTGGAAATCGCATTAATAAAATGATTGAGGATCTGGCACCCGTGGATCAACTCCGAAAATATATTAAGGATATTTTTAATTCAAAGTTTGTCAGCGATTATGTTGACGAACTGAACGACGAAGATATGGCGGCTTTTGCAGATAAATTCAGAGGTGGCGTATACATGTCCACTCCGGTTTTTGATGGTGCAAAGGAGAAGGATATTCTTGATCTTCTTGAAAAATCCGGTTTGAACCGAGCAGCGCAAATGACATTGCGAAACGGCCGTACAGGTGAAGTATTCGACCAAACCATAACGGTTGGATATCTGTACATGTTAAAACTTCATCATCTAGTAGATGATAAGCTGCACGCCCGCTCGATAGGCCCGTATTCGCTGGTGACACAACAGCCGCTGGGTGGAAAGGCGCAGTTTGGTGGGCAGAGATTCGGTGAAATGGAGGTCTGGGCTTTGGAGGCCTACGGTGCCGCTCATACGTTACGGGAACTGTTGACGGTCAAATCGGACGACACGCCCGGAAGAAATAAAGTCTACGAATCTATCGTCAAAGGGAATTATGATATTAAGATGGGGATTCCCGAATCATTTAAGGTGTTAATTAACGAATTGAAATCGCTCTGCCTTGATTTTGCTTTGATTAAGGAAGAGGGATTTTTGGTTGAAAGTTAATGACGCACAAACCGGAATCGATTGACAATGCGGTGCCCTGGACGGCATTGCAGCATAAACAACTCATATCGGTTCTGGTTTTTCAAGAAAACGACAAAACAACGCTCAACAGACTAACTGATCTTCCATTCATATCCAATTCAAAACTGAGAGGTATCCTTGAATAAACTAGATCATTCTGAAATCATCGACCCACAAGAATTTTTTGCTGTAAAAATCAGTCTCGCTTCAGCAGAAGATATTGTTTCGTGGTCTCATGGTGAAATTAAATCATCGGAGACGATCAACTACAGGACATTCAAACCGGAAAGGGATGGTCTGTTTTGTGGGAAAATATTTGGTCCGGTTAATGATTATGAGTGTATTTGTGGCAAATACAAACGAATGAAGCACAGGGGTATTACCTGTGAGAAATGCGGAGTGGAGGTGATTCACTCCAAAGTAAGGCGAGAACGGTTGGGGCATATCAAACTAGCCTGTCCGGTTTCCCATGTCTGGTTTCTAAAAGGGCTACCCAGTCGTCTGGGGAATATTCTGGATATGACGCTGAGAGATCTTGAACGAGTTCTCTATTTTGATGCCTACGTGGTGTTAGACGACGGTGGTGCAGATATTGAACATGCGGAAATTATTGAAGAGACACAATATCGAGAATTAGCCGAAATATATCCTGATTTCAGGGCAGAGATGGGAGCTGAAGCCATCAAAGAACTGCTGGAAGAGATGGAAATCGACGAGCTGAGTAATACGCTACGGGACGAGTTGTCGAATATTACTTCAGAAGCCAAACGTAAAAAAATTATTAAACGGCTCAAAGTGGTGGAATCTTTCAAAGAGTCCGGGATTGAACCTGCAAATATGATTCTGGACGTGATTCCGGTCATCTCACCTGAACTGAGACCGCTTGTTCCACTGGAAGGCGGACGATTTGCAACCAGTGACCTGAATGATCTCTATCGACGGGTAATTCACCGAAATAATCGGTTAAAACGGCTGATGGACCTTAATGCACCAGAGATCATCGTTAAGAACGAAAAACGAATGCTACAAGAAGCGGTGGATGCCCTTTTTGATAACGGACGTAGAGGGCGGCCGATTCTGGGAACAAATAAAAGACCGCTGAAATCTCTGAGTGATTCCTTGAAGGGAAAAGGCGGGCGTTTCCGACAAAACCTCCTGGGAAAACGGGTTGACTACTCAGGTAGAACCGTTATCGTTGTTGGGCCTGATCTGAAGCTCAATCAATGTGGATTGCCCAAACAAATGGCGCTGGAGTTGTTCAAACCCTTCATTTTCAACTATCTGATCGAAAAAGGGCACACCACAACGATCAAAGTAGCCAAGAAGATGGTGGAAAATGGTGACCCGGAAATATGGCCTGCTCTGGACGCAGTCATTGTGGAACACCCCATCATGCTGAACCGTGCACCTACGCTTCACAGGCTTGGTATTCAAGCTTTTCAACCTGTTCTGATTGAAGGGAAAGCGGTCACACTGCATCCGTTGGTTTGTACCGCTTTTAACGCAGACTTTGATGGCGATCAGATGGCTGTCCATGTTCCGCTTTCTATTGAAGCTCAAATGGAATTGCGGGTTCTAATGATGGCGACCAACAATATTCTCTCTCCAGCGACTGGCCGACCGGTTATGTCACCTACTCAGGATATGGTACTCGGGATTTACTGGGTCACAAGAATCTGTAAAGGCGCAAAAGGTGAGGGGAAGGTTTTTGCCGATTTCAATGAGGTGATATCTGCTTATGACCACGATCTGGTTCACCTGCAGGCAAAAATAAAAGTGAGAAACGGTGATCAGTTCCTAGATACTACCACTGGTCGAGTTCTGCTCTATGATGCCATTCCGAAAGAGATTGAATATAGTACCATCAATAGACTGATCAAGAAAAAAGATTTGGAAATATTAATTGATCACTCCTATCGTGTTGCTGGAAACATCAAGACTGTTAAAATGCTCGACGATCTCAAAGATCTCGGTTTTATGCATGCTGCCAAGGCCGGATTCTCGATCAGTATTTTAGACATGGTCATTCCGGAAAATAAAGAAGAATTGATCGATAAAGGCCTCAAGGAGGTTGAGAAGGTCCAGCAGCAGCATGATGGCGGCATCATTACCGATGGTGAACGATATAATAAGGTAATCGATATCTGGTCGAAAGTTACCAATGAAGTCGGTGAAGCGATGCGAGCTACTTTGACAGCCGAGACAATCGGTGATGATGGATTGCCGATGCCGAACCCAATTTTTGTCATGGCCGATTCCGGGGCTCGCGGATCTGAACATCAGAGTCGTCAGTTGGGAGGAATGAGGGGGCTGATGGCCAAACCGACCGGTGAGATTATCGAAACACCCATTACATCAAACTTTCGGGAGGGATTGGACGTTTCCCAGTATTTCATCTCGACCCATGGCGCTCGAAAAGGTCTGGCTGATACCGCTTTGAAAACAGCTAACTCCGGTTATCTCACCAGAAGATTGGTTGATGTCGCCCAGGATTGTGTCATCACACAGGAAGATTGTGGTACCACAGAGGGAATCATTGTCGAGGCACTTCTGGAAAATGGTGAAGTGATCCAGAAACTGACCGAACGGATTCTGGGACGCTACACGGTAGATGATGTGATCGATCCATTTACACAGGAGGTGATCATACCTGCTGGAGAGATGATTGTCGAAGGCCATCTGGATATAGTCGATCAAATGGGAGTCGAACGAACGAAGATCCGTTCGGTTCTCAGTTGTGAATGTACGGTTGGCATCTGTGCCAAATGCTACGGTAGAGATCTCGCTCGTGGAAAGCCTGTAAGTATTGGTGAGGCTGTCGGTGTGATCTCTGCACAGTCTATTGGAGAACCAGGAACGCAGTTAACCATGCGGACCTTCCATATTGGTGGAACGGCCAGTCGAAAGGTTGAAGCCACTGCCTGGGAAGTTAAGGCAGAAGGTACGCTGCATTTGCGAGATGCACGGACGGTGGTGAATAGAAGTGGCACCATGATCCTGCAATCGCGAAAAGCAGAGTTATGCATACTCAATGACGACGGCAGGGAAGTTGATAAACACCTTCTCCCGGTTGGCGCGCAAATCAATTTTAGGGAGGGTGATATTGTTAAAAAAGGTGACAAGGTAGCTGAATGGGATCCATTCTCCATGCCGATCATCTGCGATATCAACGGTAAAGTGAAGTTTGAGGATATTATTGAGGGAAAGAGTCTTAAGACTAAGAAAGCGGAAGATACAGGTTATGAAAGACGTGTGATTGTTGAAACACCGGATTTGGACCTTAAACCGAGGATCATCTTCAGGAATATGAAAACCGGAAAGGAACTGAAACGGACTGATGATCGAATCCACCCTGGCTTTTATCTTCCTAACAAAGCTGAATTGATGGTGGAAGAAGGTTCCGAGGTTTTACCCGGCGATATTCTTTCCCGCGTTCCTCGGGAAACGACAAAAAACAAAGATATTACCGGTGGGCTACCGCGGGTGGTTGAGTTGTTCGAAGCCCGTTCATCAAAGGATCCCAGTCAGATTTCAGATATTGATGGGATTGTAGAATTCGGTGAGGATCTGCGTAGAAAACGACGGATCATTATTCGACCGGCAGTGGGTGAGCCCAAAGAATATCTTGTCCCCAAAGGAAAACATGTCATTGTAGTAGAAGGGGATTACATCAAGGTAGGGGATCCGTTGACGGATGGTTCTCCCAACCCCCACGATATTCTAAGAGTGAAAGGTGTCAGGGAATTACAAAAGTTTCTCGTGGATGAGGTTCAGGAAGTTTATCGACTCCAAGGGGTTAAGATCAATGACAAGCATATTGAGGTTATTTCGCGACAGATGATGCGTAAAGTTCGGATTATCGACCCGGGTGATTCATCGTTTCTAGTCGGTGAGCCTGTATCCAAAACAAAATTGGATGAAATAAACAGAAAACTGATGGACGAAGAACTGAGGGTGGCAATCGGGGAACCGTTGTTGTTGGGAATCACCAAAGCGGCCTTGAGTACCGATTCTTTCTTGTCCGCGGCATCGTTCCAGGAAACCACTAAAGTGTTGACCGAAGCTTCCATTAACGGAAAGTTGGATCAATTCAACGGGTTGAAGGAAAATGTAATCATTGGTCGATTGGTTCCTGCTGGAACTGGTTTTGATGTTAATAAAACGTATTCATACAAGGATAAGTTCGCTGAACAGGAAGAGGAAGCCGAGCCGTTGGTTGGAATGGAATTGATACAGGATGACAGCGATGAATCCATCGAGATACAATAGACGGAAAGTCATATGTCATCACAATCTAAAAAGACGCCACCCGACAGTATAACTGGCTCTGAAGCTCTGGTGAGAGCGCTTGAAGATCTGGGAGTTGAAGTTATTTTTGGCTATCCAGGCGGTGCCAATCTCCCGATTTATGATAAACTGCGGAAATCGAAAATTCGTCATATAATGGCCCGTCATGAACAGGGGGCGGCTCACATGGCTGACGGCTACGCAAGAGTGGCGAAAAAACCGGGGGTCTGCCTGGCGACATCTGGGCCAGGGGCTACAAATCTCGTAACAGGTTTGGCCAATGCCTTGCTGGATTCGACTCCTCTCGTCGCTATTACAGGACAGATTTCCCGTCAACTGATCGGTACTGACGCCTTTCAGGAGGTCGACTGCATCAATATCACGATGCCGGTGACGAAACACAATGAGTTGATTCGGTATGAAAAGGATTTGATTCCAGCAATTGAATCCGCATTCTATATCGCTAACTCTGGACGTAAGGGACCGGTTCTGATTGACCTGCCTGTTGACGTGCTCAACGCCAGTTATCCCCATGAATTTCAGCATAAAATCAACTTGCCTGGATATAAACCAACCCTCAAAGGCAATATTGGTCAGATAAAGCGAGCTCTGAAAGCTTTGAAGAATGCTGAAAAACCGCTGATTCTTTTCGGTGGAGGGGTGGTTTTGTCTGATTCTGTCTCTGAACTCCTGCATTTTATACGTGCAACACAAATCCCGGTGATAAGAACCCTCATGGGAACGGGTGTCATTCCCCATAATGACCCTCTGTTTGTAGGGATGATTGGAACCCATGGAAGCAGCAGGGCCAATAAAATACTTGCGAAAGAGGCTGATGTGGTCCTGATGATGGGAACGCGTCTTGGTGACCGTTCTTTTGTGAAAAAAAAGCCGGAATTTGCTGAAAATGCTAAGATAATCCATCTTGACATTGATCCAGCGGAAATTGGCAAAAACATAAAAGTTGATATTCCAATTGTAGGTGATATTAAGGAGGTCCTCTCGGATATGAACGAAAGGATATCCAAGAAACCCTTTTCCAAAGAAAAGCCCTGGGTGACGGTTAAAAAGAAAAAGACGAAGCTGTCTACCCGTGATGACGCAGAAATTCTGGAGGATATTTTTATCAGTCTGTCAGGCTTTGATATGAAGCTGAATGTCAGTACTGATGTGGGGAGACACCAGATGTGGGCAAATCATTTCTGCACGAACCCCCTTCACCTTCCACTTCTGACGTCCGGCGGCCTCGGCACGATGGGTTTTGGATTGCCGGCAGCCATTGGCGCCTGGTTTGCAGAGCCCGAGACACCGGTTGTCAACATATCGGGTGATGGTAGTTTCATGATGAATATGCAGGAGTTTGCCATTGCTGTTGAACATCAGATTCCACTGACAGTTATCATCGCTAATGATTCTCGCTTGAGCATGATCAGGGAACTGCAGCACTCCAATTATAAAGATCGATATACGGTTCACGAATTAGGCCGGTCTGTCAGTTTCAAAAAAATTGCGGAAGCAATGGGTGGTGATGGGCTGGAAATCACGCATAACAACCAGATTACGTCGGCTATTCAACAGGCGCTTTCCAGTGGGAAACCGACCATCATCGATTTCAATCTGGAGAATATCTCCAAATCCTCCCATCTGACATGGGATACAAAAGCATCTTGACAACATAGCGGGCTGGCGTATATCCGCCGATTTTGCCAGCAGATGCATCAATCCCCACAACAATTGTTAATACGTTATGATGGATCTTCCTGAAGAAAGGTCCTCTCAAGCCATACTGCACCGTATTTGAAACAGCCATGGAAAAAACGGACAAGGAAAAAAGGCATATTATCGCTATCGAAGTTGAAGATATTCCCGGCGTTTTAAGTCGGATCTCGACGCTGTTTTCGAGAAGGGGGTATAACATTGATAGTTTGACTGTCGGTCGCACCCATAAGCCTGGTATCAGCCGATTTACAATCGTTGTTCGTGGTGACGATACCGTCTTGGAACAGATCCGCAAACAGACCCAGAAATTGATTCATATCTTGACGACGGAATATCTTGAAAAAGACAATGCTGTGATGCGGGAATTTGCCATTATCAAACTAGTCTATGATAAAGATTCCTCAACTGAAATCAACGAACTGGTTGATCTTTATGGCGCCAGAATGTTGAACTCATTAAATGAAATTCTCATAGTAGAATTTTCAGGGACCGAAGAGAAAATTGATCTTGTTTTTGAAGACCTGAAGTCGTTTGTCGTCCTGGAATCCATTCGGACCGGTAAAATCGGTATGAGAACCGGACGATAACTGTGGTTTTATCCAACCTTATTTCCTATATCGAGGTCTGTGAAAACTGAGTATAACCAGCAAAAAATTCGAAATTTCTGCATCATTGCCCACATCGATCACGGAAAATCCACGGTTGCAGACCGTATTATGGAGTATACAGGTGCATTGACCGAAAGGGAGAGCCAGAATCAGTTCCTTGACAGTATGGATATTGAGCGGGAACGAGGTATAACAATCAAGGCGCAAACAGTTTCCCTTAATTATAAGAGCAAGGATGGGGAGATCTATCAACTGAACCTGATTGATACTCCAGGGCATGTCGATTTTTCATATGAGGTATCTCGCTCCATAGCGGCCTGTGAAGGCGCTCTGTTGATCGTGGATGCTGCCCAGGGGGTAGAAGCCCAGACTCTGGCCAACGTATATCTGGCTTTAGATCATGATTTGGAAATTATTCCGGTTCTTAATAAAGTGGATCTGCCGGCAGCCGAGCCGGATCAGGTAGCTGCCGAAATCGAGGAAATCGTTGGTTTGGATGCGTCCAATGCTGTTCGAGCAAGTGCCAAACATGGTATCGGAATTGAAGAAATCCTGGAGCAGGTTGTACAATTGGTTCCGGCTCCAAAAGGGGATCCGGAAGATGTACTCAGGGCCTTAATTTTTGATTCCTGGTTTGACCCATATTTAGGTATTGTCGTTCTGTTCCGAATTGTATCCGGCTCCCTTGCTGATAGAAGTTCCATCCGCTTGATGATGACGGGCAAGGAATTTCAGATTACCCAAATGGGCAAGTTTACGCCTTTCAAAAAGGATGTGGACATGCTTTATGCAGGTGAGGTCGGATTTCTGGCAGCTTCGATTAAGAGCATTGGAGATGTAAAAATCGGAGATACAATTACACTGGCTGGGCGACCGGCTGGAGATTCACTACCTGGCTATGCAGATGTACAACCAATGGTCTTCAGCGGGGTATTTCCAGTGGATTCCCAGGATTTTATTGATCTGAAGGAAGCGCTCAGCAAACTTGCCTTGAATGATTCTGCGATAACATATGTTGCGGAAACATCTGCTGCACTTGGCTTTGGTTTTCGCTGCGGATTTCTGGGCCTGCTTCATATGGAGATCGTTCAGGAACGTCTTGAAAGAGAGTTCGGGATGAATCTGTTGGTCACCTCTCCATCTGTCATATATAAAGTGCATACGGTAGCCGGTGAAATCCTGGAAATTGAGAACCCGAGTCAGCTTCCTGATCCCACAGGAATAAAGCTGATCGAAGAACCATTTATCAAAGGAAATATCATTATTCCCAGTGAATATGTTGGCCGGGTCATGAAACTGGCACTTGAACGACGGGGAATTCAAAAAGAGATGGACTACATTAGCAAACATCGGGTCTCACTGAATTATGAGCTGCCGTTGAACGAAGTCGTGTACGACTTTTTCGATCAACTCAAATCCTTGACGCAGGGATATGCGTCATTTGACTACGAATTGATTGATTACCGTAAAGCAGATCTGATCAAACTGGATATCAAGTTAAACGGCGAGCTTGTCGATGCTCTGTCCATTGTCATTCACAAGGAGAAAGCCTACCATAAAGGCAGGGAGCTGGCTAAAAAACTCAAGCAGCTGATTCACCGTCAAATGTTTGAAATAGCTGTTCAGGCGACCATCGGCAGCAAAGTGATCGCCAGAGAAACCATTAGCGCCATGCGTAAGAATGTGACAGCTAAATGCTATGGTGGAGATATTTCCCGCAAACGAAAACTGCTTGAAAAACAGAAAAAAGGGAAAAAACGTATGAAACAGCTGGGGTCCGTGGAAGTACCCCAGGAAGCGTTTCTGGCAATTTTGAAGTTGAATGATTGATAAAAGCCATGTCAGCATCAGGATTAGCATTCGCTTTTTGAGTTTGAAAGACAACCAGATGGTTCGTTTGACGTTGAATCGGGGTGAAATCAATCTTGAAGACGTGAGTTGGCCACGATAGAAGCGGTTTCGCGAGAGTTTTACGGATCGCCGGAAAGTGGAAAATATCGGGAGTAATCCTAAAATGGATAGACAAAGGCGAATGACGTGTCCATAAAACCACTTATTACGTTTCGAAAAGTAAAAAAGAGCTTTTTAGGAAAGGAACCCCTATTTTCAGATATCAACTTGGAGATATCCGAAGGAGAGTTCATATTCCTGACAGGAGTCAGCGGTGCCGGTAAATCAACTCTTTTTCGGTTGTTGCTTGGCCTGGAGAAACCGGACGACGGTTCGATAAAGTTCAATGGCAGCGAGGTCACATCGCTGGTAGGAAAAGAGATGCTCCAACATCGGCGATCCATCGGGATGATCTTTCAGGATTACAAACTATTGGAAAAAAGAACAGCTGAAGACAATATCGCAATACCGCTTCAGATCAAGGGCATATCCCGGAGTGTTAAAAGCGCCAAAATCAAGGATATTACACATAAGCTGAAGATCAGCCAAATACTAAAACAACAAGTCCGAAGTCTTTCTGGTGGAGAACAACAGTTGATTGCGATTGCCCGGGCTGCAGTCCACTCCCCGACACTCATTCTTGCTGATGAGCCTACAGCGAATCTGGATCCGAGAATGGCAACACGCATATTTGATATGTTGACTCTTTTAAATGAAGAGGGCATGACTGTAGTTGTGGCCACCCATGATATTAATCTCTTGAAAGCGCACAAAAAACGGATTCTTCTTTTGAAACAGTCCGCTTTGATTGAAGTTCATTGATTCTTAGTTTTCTTTAACTGTTTGACAAAAATGATCGCATCCGCTTTTGGGCAGACAATCGAAAACTTGCGTGAAAACTACTCCACTACCCTTTCCGGGATTGTGATGACCAGTTTTTCACTGGTGATCCTCGGAATCTTCGTACTCGTCTATTTAAATCTCATCCATCTGACACAGCTGGCGTTTCTCAAAAATCACTATTCTGTTTTTTTGAATGATCAGGCAAGTGTCGCGCACCAAAAAGAGATATCTATCTATATCAAAGACCTCCCGGATGTTGGAGAAATCAAGAAGATTTCATCTGCAGAAGCAAAAACCCAGTTGATTGAGAGTTTTGATGAAGCTCAGGAGATGCTCAAAAAGTTAGACTTTCCAAAGTTTCCCGATATCATTGAATTTGTCTTGAATCGGTCGGAGCCATTGACCGCAAACGAAATCGCTCGTTTAAAGGCTTTCGAAGGTGTTCAGGATGTGATCACGGGCAGAGAAACACGGGATCAGATCAATACCTTTTTTAATATCGCAAACTTTGTCGGACTGTTCCTTATTGTTTTGCTGATTGTATGTATGGTGTTGATTATATACAATACCATACATATAGCGATCCGCATGCGAATTAAAGAGATTGAAATCCTGAAGATTCTGGGAGCACCTTCAGAGTTTATCAGATGGCCATACATCTTGGAAGGTTTTCTGATTGCGGTGGTCAGTTACATTTTATCGCTCGCAATAATCTATTTCTTATACAGTTTTGTTGTCGCTGGTATTACATTTAACACAGCGACATATTCTATCCGGACAGTTGTTCGTTTCTTTTCTCCACTGGAGATGGGAAACCTCTTTTTGACACTAATCCTGCTTGGGCTGTTTTCATCATTTCTGGCCGCAAATAAAGTAATCAATTACCTCGATGTTTAACAAGGGGCAACGATCAATTCCGAGATCGGAATGAAGAATTCTTCTTTTTATTTCCCTGTTGTTCTGCCTGTCCTCATACTTGTTTTCTGCCTCTTTCCGCTCACTGAAGCGCACCCCAAATCCCCAAAAAAAATCGATCGTCTGATTCGCCTGAGAAAATCTGAAAAACGACGGTTAACAAATGAGCAGAAGGAAACTCTGGTTCAGATTAATATTACCGAGAAAAGAACGACAAGAGTTCTGGAAGCGCTGAAAGTTCTTGGAGAGAACATTCAGCGCTCACAGAAAAAACTGAATAGACTGAAGCGGAACATGTTCCGTCTAAAAAAACAGATAATTGAAACTGGATTTAAAATTAGAGATCTTGAAACTAAGATTGAAAAAGATAAAGAAAAGATCAATCAGCAGCTGCTAGCTCTGTTTTATATCGGACGAGTGAAGAAGATGACATTGTTTATTGGCTTGAGTTCCTTCGAACACTATTTTCGAAATCAAAAACTTCTTCATACCAGTACCCAGATTGATGTGGAACTTCTTAACCGGTTTAACCAGAATCTGGCGCAGCGTAAGGCGGAAAAAGAGAAATTGAATATTCAGCGCATAGATCTCAGCAGCCTCCAGGGAGAAGAAGAAGCCTTGAAAAAGCTGCTGGGATTTGAAAGGCAGCAACAGGTCACTTATTTAAATCATCTCAAAACGGATCGATCGGCACATGTCCGATATTTGCGAGAAATCCAGGTGGAGATGGAGCAGCTGAATGATAAACTCTATACGTTGACGGTAAAAAAGGAAAATGAAAAAAAAACCAGCCTTTTTAAAGGGTTTTTCAACAAAAAAAACAGTCTGCGATCTCCCGTCAGTGGCACAATCGTTCATCATTTCGGTCAAAGACAATCACCTTTCTTCACATTATATAGGAGGGGCGTCGTGGTTGAAACAGCAGCTGATGAATCTGTTCACAGTATTCTTACCGGGAAGGTAGTTTGGGCTGGACCCTTCCGAGGGTATCAAAATCTCGTGATACTCGATCATGGCAAAGGAAGTTTTTCAGTCTACGGAAATCTAGGGGAGCTCTTTGTTTTGAAGGATGATGTTATTGATCAGGGGTATGTTCTTGGGGGTGTGGCGTATGACAAAGTTGAAGAACGATCATTATTCTATTTCGAAATGAGATATAACAAAAGAGCTGTTAATCCTTCGCACTGGTTAAAGAAACCTCGATGGAAAAAGTAATCAATACAGGAATTTATGCCGATCTTATTCCCTTAGCGGAAGACTTTTTTGATAATCCCCTGGCAATCGTCGACCCATTAAAGGGGGATGGTTCTGATCGTAGTATCTATCGCATCTTTTCAGTTGAAAATCATCAACCACCCGTCGTTGGTGTTATTCATCGTAATGTTTCAGAAAACCAGGATTTTTTTCTGTTGACTCAAAAATTCCAGGAGACCGGCTTGTGCGTTCCCCAGATTTACTCCGTCAATTCAGCAGAAAACGCCTATCTGTTGCAGGATCTTGGGCAGGATACCCTGGCTGATAAAATAACCGAATGGCATGCAGAAAATCGAAAAGATAAAATTCTGGACGCCTACCAGCTGGTTCTCGACAGCCTGTGTATGATGCAGCATGAATTACCATCAGTGTTGACTGAGTTCTTCAAGAACAGAATCATGGATGTTTCGGTTTATCAAGCTGACTTAGACTATTTTAAAAGGGATTTTATTGACCGGTTTGAATTCGATTCCTGGCTGAGTTTACGTGTGAAACATGAGCTACATTCGATTCTGTTTGAACATTTTGCCGATTTGGATGTCGGATATTTTGTTTATCGTGATTTTCAGGCGAGAAATATTATGTGGTTGGACAATACTCCCTGGTTTATAGACTATCAGTCTGCTTTTCTCGGACCCCGCTATTATGATATGGCCTCTCTCCTGTACGGGTCTAAATCCGGATTGGATGAGTCAGCACGTGAATCTTTGAATCGCTATTATTATGGATTACTTCAACCAACACCCTTGCTCAGCTTTGAGAAATATGAAGCACTGTTCTATTTTTTCGTTGTCTTAAGGCGCTTGCGATCGTTGGGGACATACGGATATCTCTCAAGCGTGAAAGGCAAAACCGCATTTTTTGACAGCATCTATCCGACGTTGGAAGAACTGGTAAGGCTGTTTCACTCTCAACCCTGTCTGCGACAGTTTGTGAACCTTTTTGGTATGATGAGGAAGGTGAAAGATATTTGGGAACAACGTGGGGATGAATTCCGTTCCAGATTAACGAAAAGCCTGGAACGGAATAAGCCGGTTTAAATCTTGTGGTCTTACTTGACGACCTTGTTTAAGGCGTATTCGATAATTCCTTCTGCTCCACGCTCTAACAATACAGGAATAATTTCCCTGACCGTTTTTTCTTCAACTACTGTGTTCAAAGCTACCCAATCTGAATCGATCAGAGTGGAAACGGTTGGTTTGTTCAAGGCTGGTAGAATTTTGATGATATCGCCCATTTTATCTTTGTGGACATTCATCATCAATCCGACCTTACTGCTGGCGGTTAGAACCGATTGTAACAGGAGAGAAAGGTGTTCAATTTTTTTTCGTTTGAAGGAATCTTTCCATGAGTCCCTGTTTGCGATCAGCCAGGTATTAGAAGTGCAAACCGTTTCAACGATACGCAGACGATTGGCCCTCAATGAGGAACCTGTTTCAGTAATTTCAACAATAGCGTCGGCTAATTTTGGCGGTTTTACTTCTGTTGCACCCCAACTGAACTCTACATTTGCTTTGACATTGTGTTCCGCCAGATAATCTTTGGTCAGGTTCAGGACTTCAGTAGCGATCCGTTTTCCCTCTAAATCCTTAACATTTCTGATTTCAGATTCCTCAGGGACTGCCAGTACCCATCTCAAAGGGTTTTTTCCAACTTTGCCATAGACCAGCTCAGTCACTTCTTCAACCTGGGCACCTGTTTCTCTAATCCAGTCGTGTCCAGTCAATCCAGCGTCAAGTATTCCCTCCTCTACATAACGTGCCATCTCTTGTGCTCTGATCAGCATGCACTCTATTTCAATATCGTCTATGACAGGGTAATAGGACCGCGCATTAACGGTTATTTTATATCCCGCTTTTGCAAATATTTCAATCGTACTTTTTTGTAAACTGCCTTTGGGAATTCCGAGTTGTAGTTTGGCCATGATCTTACTTTAAGTTTACGCAATATAAGGTTTGTATGAATTGGATAAACAGAAAACAACAGATGTTTTCCAGCCCCAGTTGTTTCAGATTAGGGCTTATGTATGAGGGTGCCGTAGTTTATCTGAGTCTGCACTTCAACCAGAACTTAGTCAGCACAGCCTTTACCGAATCTGGTTAAAAGTTTTGAAACATGATACCCTGGGTTTCGTAGTAAGCTTGAGCAATCTGTCTTTGTAGCTGCTCAGCAAGATTCTTGTCGTCTTCTGCCTGTTCCGGCTCATTAAGGCGCAAAAAAAGCTCACTGCGACTGAAGTAGGCTGTCGGGTATTGAGGATTAAGGTTAATCGAGCGCTCAAAATCCGCCATTGCTTCATCTGTTTTGTTCAAAGCCAGATAAGCATTGCCCCGACTACAAAAGACTTTTTCATTTGTTGAATTTTGCTTAATGTAGTGGTTAAAATCCTCGATTGCCCCGAGATAATCGCTGTTGCGGAACTTAGCTGTTCCTCTGGTGAAGATAGCGATGAGATTATCAGGTTCCATCTCCAATACTTTATCGAATATCTGAATGCACTCTTCAAAATTTCCCTGTGCAAATGCGTATTTGGCATCCAGCATTAATTCTTCGGTCATTTTTACTCTTTTTTCGTGGTTTTATTCAAAAAAGGAATTGTGTTGATTGTGTTGAACGCTCCAATCGCTATAATATCAAATTCTGAAAGAATCCGTCACCATGAAAAACATAAAACAGAGATTGGGAGCAAAAACCACATGATAAAAACAACACTCTTATCAAGTTGCCTTTGAAACGATAAAGATAAGGTACAAAGTAACTGTTCAACATGGCTCCGTCGAGGGGATCATGATTCAAAACACGCATGAATCCATCCCTGGAGCCGCACGAAAACGTCCTGTTTTTGAACATTTTGAATCACAATCCCTTCGACTCCGGAAAAGTGGTGAATAGTAACGTTACAAAAAACAAAAACAGAGCTATTATGATTTCATCATAAATTGGTTTTCAGGGTGATAAATTCTGAAAGCGCTTGTCAGACTTAATAACGGAGCAGGATGACATTGAGAAAAAGCGTACTGCTGATCAATTTGGGTAGTCCTGAAAGACCTGAAACCGGTGCTATTCGAAAATATTTGAAAACGTTTCTATCGGACCCCAGAGTGATGGACATGCCGTCAGTTATCCGCTGGCTGATTCTTTATATGTTTATTCTTCCCTTTCGCCCGAGGGCAATCCAAGCAAAATATGAAAAAATTTGGGATAAAGACGGCTTCTTACTGATAAAAAACAGCCAAAAGCTGGTAGAAGCGCTCTCCGAAGCACTGGGGCCGGAATATATCGTCGAGATGGCGATGCGCTATTGTGAACCCACAATCAATAGTACTTTACAGCGAATTGTGGCGTCTGGTGCGCCAGATCTACTAGTCATACCGCTGTTTCCGCAATATGCATCTGCGACAACCGGATCTATTCTGGAGCATTTATTTGACACCATTAAAGCCTGGACCGTTTTTCCCCGCATCACCGTTTTTTCTCAATTCCATAGTCAACCAGGGTTTATTCGCGCTTGGGTCAAGGTTGCAGAAAAATGTTTGAAGGAGGAACCAGATCACATTCTGTTCAGTTTTCATGGTTTACCTGAAAAGCACATTCTCAACGCCGATCGATCCGGGTCGCTATGTCTAAGCTCCGATCAGTGTTGTGAAAGACTGCATCGTATGAATCACAGTTGTTACAGGGCTCAGTGTTTCCAAACTGCAAGAAATATTGCAGATGCACTGAGGATTAATAAAAAGGATTACAGTGTCGGGTTTCAGTCCCGTCTGGGAAGGGCAAAATGGATTGAGCCTTATACGAGTGATATCGTTGAAAAACTCGGATCAGGGGGTGTACAAGATCTATTGGTGTTTTGTCCCTCTTTTGTGGCGGATTGCCTGGAAACTGTTGAAGAGATAGGGGTAGAGGAAAAAGAACGTTTTCTGAAGAGTGGCGGTCGGAAACTAACCCTTGTTCCGTCACTCAATGCAGCAGATATCTGGGTTGACGCACTTGTGGATATGATACGGCAGGCAAAGAGATAGATTTCAGTTATACCAGTTGTTCCTTGGGTGATCCACCATCCCTCAAACCGGTGAGCTTGTGTGAATGATTGGTTGCGGCTTCTGTAAAAATGTGGTTTTTAGACATATCCCGTTTGATTAAGGAATCGATGGCGCTGAGTGCGGTAGCGATAATTTTCTTGTGGTCATCGTCCTTGTACAACCCAACTGTCATTTCTGCTATAAAAGCGATATTAAAAAACGGATCCGTTTCGTAAGATTGATAAAGCGATTGCCCTTCCAGCCTTTGTACACCCAACATGTTTTCCTTTAAAATCATTTTACCCAACTTGGACATATTTTCTCGTTCGCTCTCAATTGCAGCCAGTTTGAACATCATAAAATGACGTCCCGAATTAATCGATATTTTTCGAATTAAAAGGCTTCTGGTAGAATCAGGAAATAATGTCAAAACTTCATCCACAAGCTTCCACAAAACAGGCGTCCGCGCGAAAGCGACCGCCAGGGCATAAATGTAAGCTATGACTTCGGAAGCCGTCCCTGTTAGCACCTTCTCTTTTAAATTGCCATTTTCAATATGGCGGATGGCTTCTTTAATTCTGGCAAAATCAAAAACAACAATATATTGGGATGATTTCAGCTTTTTTTTCAGATGATTCATCACATTGAACACTCTATTCTTTTCAGTGGCTAGCTGATCTATTTGTCGAATAGCGTTCATGATGGGTTTTTTAAAATTTTCCAGCCGGGGATCTTCCTTAACAGTTTCGAGGTTTCTAATCTGATTTCGCTTTAACCGATCCAGGAGAGTGAAGTAAATTTTAAAAAAATTATCACAATTGTAAACACTGATTCCGTTGCTGAGGACACTGATTCCTGCTTCTTTTGTAGCGGCCTTCAACCCTATCAACACTTCGCTCTGGTTGCTTGAATTCAGAAGCATTCCGTGGGTGCAAATAGCGGATAGCATATAAAGATTTGAATTGTTCGGATACTGTTTTTTGAGTTTTTGAATCTTGATCCGCGTATTTCCAGGCGATTGTATGGCTGATTTTCGCAGGTCTTGCAACTCTTCAGGGCTAAGGGATCTTTTTTTGAAAAGACCCAAGACCTTTTTCTCACCTTTTCCCGGGCCGGTCAATCCTTCAAAATTCCAGAATTCATCTCTCCCTGGTATGGGGAGTACGAGCAGTTCATTTATCTTTTTAATGAGTTCGGGGCTGACCGTAAATGAACTCCCGGTGGTTTTATTTTTTGAAGTAGATTCAGCTACGGCAGCATTTGATAATAGTTGATTCGAATTCGTCGCCATTTGCTACAATTAACAGGTTAAGAGTATTTAGATCGAAGATAGTAAAATCCAAAAAACTTTCTTATTATAAGTTGTCTTGATGGATTTGAAAAGAATAAATATTGTGGAACAACATCTTATTACACCATTAGCATTTGTAGAATCTTTCGTGATGCCTAGTTGGGAACAGATTTCTCAACCAGGAGGAAGGGGCATCATGACCATGAAAATTCCTGAATTCCAGTAATATCGCTATTAGCAAGAACACAGCTTGTGATCCGATTTACAGTCACTGATATCCGGAACTATAAATGGGAATATTAGAAAATCTCAGAAAGATCGCAAGGTTTTGACCAAACACCTGCAGAAAGGACCTCTGCGTGTTTTCTTTTTCCTGGCTTTAGTTTATGGTAGTGATGCCTTGATTCGGAAATCAGATGAAGTACTGGCTGAAATAATATAGAAGAAAAATATGATGATTCGCCATGTTCGAATTTTAATTGAAGGTCTGGTTCAGGGGGTTTTTTTTAGAGACTATACAAGAACTAAAGCACAGAGCCTTAACCTGAATGGAATCGTCAAAAACCTTCAAAACGGTAGTGTCGAAATAAATGCTCAGGGTCAAACGTCGGAGATTGAATTGTTAATCCAATGGTGCTGGGAAGGATCCCCTTTATCGAAGGTCAAAGACGTAAGGGTGGAGGAATTAGTCACAGAAGAGGGAATTTCTTCTTTCTCAATCAGGTATTAATCAAGTCGCCTTCGGTCAACTACTTGTTGGCCTCCTTTAGGGATCGTTCAAAAATAACTTCACATAATCTGTTTGCAAAAGTCCTAAAAACACTGGACATTTTGCAAACAGAATGTGAACTAATTCTTGAGCTGACCCATAGATGTATCACATATCTTAGTGGAAGGCGGTTTTACAGGGGTCTCGTTTTTGCTAAAAACGACCATCAAATCAGGGGTTTTTTAAAAGTCAAAGTCAATGAAAACAATTCAGATCGACCTGCACAGGACCAATTATCGTTATCAAGTGAAGATCGGTAATCGTATTTTATCCGAAGTGTTGACAGAGCTTCTGTTCAACTACACTGAAAAACGTATATTTGTTATTACCAACAGTACACTTCATGCCCTTTACCCAGAATTCAGTAAAACGGTAATTCCGAAAGATATACAAGCAGAATGCTTGATATTGCCAGATGGAGAGCAGCACAAAAACCTGGAGACAGTTACACAGATTATTGATTTTCTTGTTGAAAAGAAGGCGAACCGACAAAGTATCGTCATTGCCTTTGGAGGGGGGGTGGTTGGAGATATTTCCGGTTTTGCTGCTTCTGCCTTCATGCGTGGGATATCATATGTCCAGATTCCAACAACATTGCTATCCCAGGTTGACAGTGGAATCGGTGGAAAAACCGGTATTAACCACAAAGCGGGCAAAAATCTCATTGGCGCTTTTAAACAACCATATCAGACAATCATTGATGTAAGTTTTCTTAAAACATTACCTGAAAGAGAGTTCATCGCCGGCTATGCTGAGTTAATCAAACATGGAATAATCCGGGATCCCTATCTCTTCCAGCTACTGAATCAAAAAAACCTGCAAGAATTGAAAGCGGACGAAGATCTGCTCATTGACTCAATCTTCAGATCTTGCGAAGTCAAGGCGCGCGTGGTCGAAGAAGATGAAATGGAGGCCAGTCAACGGGCTATTTTGAATTTTGGCCATACATTTGGCCATTTTCTGGAGACCTATACCAACTACCAGCAGTTACTGCATGGAGAAGCCGTAATTATTGGGATGGACTTTGCTTCCTGGTGGTCTTTGCAGCAAGGTTTTCTTGATAAAGCAGATTTCGAAATCATTCACTATCATCTGTGTTCGTTGGGCATCTCAAAAACAATTCCAGAGGTTACAAAAGAAACTTTCATCCGTATTGTGGAATACGACAAAAAATTTAGCCGTGAAGGGATACGTTTTGTAGGCTTGACAGGAATTGGTCAGGCAAGGATTTTTGACGGAGTTACTGCTGACAGTTTGTGGGATAACTTACTGACTTATATTCAGAGCGATGCGCTTCTTAAGATAGACTAATTGTGAAAAAAACGATTTTCAGATAGCGTTTCCAGCGTTAAAAAAGATTGAGATTATAGAATAAAAAACGTATCTATTCAGCATCTGCTCCGCCGAGTGGATTAAGATTCAAAACACACATGAATCCATCCCTGGAATTGTTGGAAAACGTCCTGTTTTCCATCGTTTTGAATCACAATCCACTCGGCTCCGGGAATATGGTGAATAGTTACAAAAAAATTTCCTCAAAAACAACATTTCAATTTACTTTAAAAATTTGAGCAGTGGATAATTCAGTTATCATAAGTCAATTGATCCAGTACCTGATCACTGGAATGACGGTGGGAAGCATCTATGCCATGATTGCCGTCGGATTTAACATCATCTACAACGTGACGGAGATTATCAATTTGGCCCAGGGAGAGTTTGTCGTATTGGGAGGATTGGTCATGGTTTTTATACGGGTAACGCTTTCGATCCCTACCATTTTAGCATTTCCGTTGACTTTACTGATCGTGTTTATGGTTGGCGTTCTGTTTGATCGGCTGGCGATCCGGCCGATCAAACAGCCGTCGGTGATGACACTGATTATTGCCACAATCGCGGCATCCATGATTTTGAAAGGCTCTGCTATGTTTATTTGGGGCAAGGATCCATATGATTTACCCGCATTTTCAGGCCGAACGCCTATTAATTTTCTGGGTGCCTTTATTCAACCTCAGGCACTTTGGATTATGGGTTTGCTGGTAGTAATTGTGCTGGCGTTAACACTGTTTTTTGAGCGTAATATCATGGGGAAAGCCATGAAAGCGTGTGCTGATAACCCGGATGCGGCGAAGCTTGTCGGGATCAATGTCAATCATATGATTCTACTTTCTTTTGCGCTGAGTGCAGCGATAGGTGCTGTGGCTGGAATCGGAATGACTCCGCTTGCATTGATGGAGTATGATCGAGGAGCGATGTTGGCTGTGAAGGGATTTGCCGCTGTTATTCTCGGTGGATTGGGTAGTTTTCCAGGAGCCATTCTTGGCGGTTTAGTGTTGGGCTTGATTGAATCTCTGGGCGCCGGCTATATTTCATCAGGTTATAAAGATGCATTTGCTTTAATAATATTACTGCTACTCCTGTTCGTAAAACCCTCTGGGCTGCTTGGTAATGCAACCGTAGCCAAATTAAAGAAATTTTAGATTATGTTTCGTATCGGAAGGAGAAGTCGCATTTTCTTTGTGTGCGCTCTGCTAATAGCGCCATGGATTATTCAAGTGATTCCGACAATCTCTCACTATCTCGATGTACTGGTTTTCGCCGGTATCTATACATTGATTACGATAGGCCTGAGCCTGCTGATGGGTTATGCGGGGCAGATTTCTCTGGGTCACGCTGCTTTTTTTGGGATTGGCGCATACATCTCTGGAATTCTGACTGTCCAATATGAATGGAATCCTTGGTTTTGTATGCTTGTTGGCGTTGTGGTCACTGTGCTCGTTGCCTTTTTAATTGGAACGCCGGCTTTAAAGCTGAAAGGACACTATCTGGCCATGGCCACTCTGGCATTTGGGATAGTCGTTTTTATCTTTTTTAACGAGGAGGTCGCTGTGACTGGTGGTCCAGATGGTATGGGCGGAATACCAGGACTATCAATCTGGGGCTATTCCTTTGATACAGAACTGAAATATTACTATCTTGTCTGGGGAATTGTGGCTGCGGTCTTCCTGTTTTCGGTTAACCTAGTTCATTCGAGGCTGGGAAGGGCTTTGAGGGCGATTCACACGAGTGAAATAGGTGCGAATGCCATGGGCGTCAATGTCTCGGTTTATAAAATTCAAATATTTGTCTATTCAGCTGCATTGGCATCAATAGCAGGTAGCCTGTATGCCCACTACATTAATTTTATCAGCCCCGGTACGTTTGATCTCTCTTTTTCGGTCAAACTACTGATCATGATTGTTATAGGCGGAATGTACAGTATCTGGGGAGCAATTCTGGGTGCTGTTTTGATCTCATTTCTTAGCTTTGAATGGCTGGAGATGTTCAAAGAGTATGAGATCCTTGTTTTTGGGTTGATTTTGTTGTTCGTCACCATTTTCCTCCCGGATGGCATTATCAGTTTGCCCAAGAAGTTGAGGGGGATAATGGGGAAGTCAAAGAAGCCGTCTGGTCAGAAGAGAGATTAGGTGGTTTTTCGGCTTGATTCAGTGTTTTTTAACCAAGATGTTCTTAAACATTTAAAAGGAGAGGTTGCTTTGAAAAAAAGTAGGGTAAAGATGACGATAATGATCGTCGGCTTAGTATCAATGGTTCTAGGTTTTTCGTCCTGTGACAAGAAAACGGGTGGTGATGTTGATGTATATAAAATTGGGGCTGTATTTGCGGTTACAGGAGGCGCTTCTTTTCTTGGTGCGCCGGAAAAAAAGACGGCTGAGATGATTATACAACGTGTGAACGAAAATGGTGGTATCAATGGGAGAAAGGTAGAGTTGATTGTGATGGATTCTGAAGGTGATTCAACCAAAGCCTCATTACAAGTTAAAAAACTGATGACGAAAGAGAACGTGCTGGCGGTCCTCGGCCCATCAACCAGTGGTAACTCGATTGCGGTAATTCCGTTGGCAGAAAAACACGAAACACCCCTGATTTCTTGTGCGCTGAGCTATAAAATCGTACATAATGACAAGACAGGAAAGCCTTATAAATGGGTTTTTAAGGTAGCTCAAGCTGACAGTCAGGCAGTTGATATGATTTTTACTCATCTGGTTTCAAAAGGGATCAAAAAAATTGCGATCATGTCAGTGACAACCGGATATGGCGCAAGTGGTCGGTCTGAGATTATTCGTCTGGCGCCGAAATATGGATTGGAAATTGTAGCGGAAGAAAAATATGGTCCTAAAGACACTGACATGACCGTTCAACTGACAAAGATCAAATCCTTCGAACCCGAAGCAATCATCAACTGGTCAGTTGGGCCGACACAGGTGACTGTTGTGAGAAACTGGAAAGACTTGGGAATGGACAATATCAAAATGGTTCAGAGTGCAGGATTTGGTAGCCTCAAGAATGTTGAACTGGCAGCCGGATCGGCTGAAGGTGTTTTGTTGCCGCTGGGCGCTGTCAATATTGCCGAACTTCTGCCTGCAGATCATCCGCAGAAGACCGTCACTATGGAATACTTGAAAGAGTACAAAGGAAAATATGCTGAAATGGTTTCAACTTTTGGTGGTCATGCCTGGGATTCGCTCAACATGGTCATAAAGGCGATCGAAAAAGTTGGTGCCGATAAGGCTAAAATTCGAGATGAACTGGAAAATGCAACTGGATTTATTGGTCAACACGGTGTATTTAATATGTCCGCTGCTGACCACAATGGATTGGATAAGACCTCCTACAACATGGTGGTTGTTAAAAACGGAACCTGGGCAATAGCTCAATAAGGGTACTAACATCTGGAACACAAGTGTGCCGGTTGAAAATAATGATGCTAGTTAAAAACACAGGTCGTTGCCATGGATAATTTCAAACCCTGGATGATTCTTCGTGTGAGTGACATCGAAGTCATCTTCGGAGGGCTTGCGGCGTTGAATCGGGTGAGTTTTGAATTGAAACCAGGTATCATCAAAGCCATTATCGGGCCAAACGGTGCTGGGAAAAGCACCTTGTTGAATGTGATTACAGGCCTGATAGCTCCGGATTGGGGAACTATAAAATTCAAGGGACATTTCCTGGATCATGTTCCCCCTCACCGGGTTTCTCAGTTCGGAATCTCGCGTACTTTCCAGCATGTCGAGACCTTTGAGAAGATGACAGTGCTTGAAAACGTCATGATTGGCCGGCACAATCACATGTTTACTAACTTTTTTGAATGTGGGATCAAATTGCCGAAAGTACGTAGAGAGGAGACCCGTATTCAAAATGAGGCTTTGGAGTTGTTAGAGTTTATTGGCCTCCAGGACAAAGCTGAGGAAGAAGCATCCAGTCTGCCTCTTGGAGATCAGAAATTGATGGAAATCGCAAGAGGACTGGCAACCCAGCCAGACTTAATCTGTCTGGATGAGCCGGCTGCCGGACTGAATGAATCAGATACCTTCAGGGTTTCCAAGATCATCGAACAGATAAAACTGCGCGGTATTGCTGTTTTGTTGATTGAGCATGATATGAAGCTGATCATGGATATTTCAGACGAAATTCTGGTTTTGAACCATGGTCAAATAATAGCTGAGGGGACCCCGAAGGAGATCCAATCTGATCCAAAGGTGATCGAAGCTTATCTGGGAGGGGAGATTGCCAATGCTTGAAGTAAAGAATTTGCGTGTGTTCTACGGCAGTCATAAGGCCCTGGATGAGATAAATCTGAAGGTGGATACCGGACAGATTGTCAGCATTATTGGTGCAAATGGCGCTGGCAAGTCTACATTGTTGAAATCCATTTCGGGTCTAATCCGCGGTTTTGAAGGTGATGTGTTTTTCGATGGGCATGATATCTCATCTCAGTCACCAAGCCGTATCGTCAATCTGGGAATATCCCACGTACTGGAAGGCCGGCAACTGTTTGCATCCCTTTCCACTCTGGATAATCTGAACCTGGGGGCTTATATATACAAGAACAGGAAGAATCGAGCCTCAGTTGAAGAGAGTCGGGAAAAGGTATTTGAAATTTTCCCCATCCTGAAAGAACGGGCGAGTCAGTTCGCCGGAACCCTCAGTGGTGGAGAACAACAGATGCTGGCTATCGGTCGGGCTCTGATGGCAAAACCACGATTGTTACTTCTTGATGAGCCGTCCCTTGGTCTGGCGCCCAGAATTGTACAAAATATTTTCAATGTCATTCGAGAATTAAATCAGCAGGGTGTCACAATTTTGCTGGTAGAACAGAACGCAAGCTTAGCCCTCAACAGTTCTGATTTCGCATACGTATTGGAGACTGGTAGTAAGATTCTTGAAGGTACAGGAGCGGACTTACTTTCTGATAATATGGTTCAACAGGCATATCTGGGAGCCGCAAAATCAGCCTCTTAGGAATTTTTCCCATCCACTGGGAAAAGTCTTATCGTAACAACCCCTGTCCAACAATCAACCTTTTGTGGGCATCCCTGCCCAAACCGCTGTACTAATTTATACTTTCACCGCACTATCGAGTTTGCAGCGCTTGACTAGTTGTTTTTCTTTAGTCGCCACTCCATTATTTTCAGATTCGTTCGATAAGCCATTCCTGCGATTTTCGAATTCGGGCAGTGTGTTGTATAACTAAAAGGAAGATGTTTGAAATTTTCAGGTTCCTTTTCTACTATGACAGGATCCCCCTGACTCAAGTAGCAAAAATATGATTGAAGTTTTTGTTGCATCTCTTTTCCTGTAACTTTTATTCAGATTAGCTCAAGTGACAATGATAATTATGCAACCTCCCTGCCTTGTCTGACTTACATGTCAAAAAAGTATTGAAAAATGTTGGTATTTGGTTTTCCCCCATTAGCGGCTTCTTTGATTAATTATCTTTTTGCTTTATGTTTGATTTGAATTCAGGTTATAATAGCAATAACGTTTATTTTATTTAATCATTTCAACAGTCCATTAGGTTTGAAGATCAAGGACGGTGCCAATGTAAATTTGAATCAAAGAATGTTGAGTCCTTTTCGGGAGATTTCCAGTAGAAGCTTAGTCATTTAAGCAATTTGGAGTAAAACTGATAATAATGGAGCGGCTATGAGACATATCTTAACCAATTTATTAAAGAAATCAACTGAACAGGGACAGGTGCGTGACGAAATCGCCTCCTTTGAATCCTATCTGGATCTGACCAAGAGTGAACCATGGATTACCCGAAATTCGACGCAGTTGCTGCATGATATGATTCTCTCAAAAGGGGTTGAGCATGCCATGATTGCCGGAAAACCGGTGAAGCATACCTACCGTTTTTTTGAAAGTGAAGATTTTGTGGGTCCGTTTGTGGTTTTTGGCCAGCAGAAAGCTAAGGAAAACCTGATTGAAAAAATTCACAATGCCAGTCGCGGTCTGGAATCATCCAAACGACTTTGGATTCTACTCGGTCCTCCTGGATCGGCAAAATCCAGATCGATGGATGGCATCAAGAGGGCCTTAAACCACTATTCGCTATCGGAAGATGGAAAAACTTATTTTCTGCTGATTCCAACTGTCGATGAGCGATTGAAGGACAAAGCACTCTTTCAGGAAAGCGGTGTTTACTATCTACAGGCACCACTCTTCGAACCCCCTTTGCTGGTCGTCCCTCATGATATCAGAGAAAAACTGGCAGAAGAACTTACCCGCTCCATCGATAAGAAATCGATTAACAAATGGCTGAAGCGGCACCCGCATCATGATAACGAGTTTAAAATACAGATCGACGGCTTGATTTCCCCCTTTTCAGATCATGTAATCAGAGATTTTATGCGGGCAAAGGGGCTGTCATTTCCAGAACTCATTCCATTTCTGAAAGTAAAAAGAATGGTATTTGACGCCCGGACAAAAAGTGGAATCGGATCTTATACGCCACGGGATGAGAAGAGTCAGGAGGCAGGTTCTCTAGTCGGAAACATTGACTACAGTCTATTGCCACGCTTTGGGAGCGAATCCCATCCACTGGTTCACGATTACAAGGGGGAGCTTTGCGCGGGCGCAAATGGGTTTGTCGAAATCCATGAAATTTTAAAACTATCCGACAAATTTCTCTATGAGCTTCTGTTCGCAACACAGGATCGTTTCTTTAAGCCGGAAGGTCAGTCTCCCATACCATTTAACGGCGTGATTATTGGGCATACCAACTTTCATGAGTTCAATATGTTTATGTCGAACCCGACATTTGAAGCGTTACGGTCCCGAACCACCTTTATCGAGATGCCCCTCTCGGTCAACTATAAACAGGAAGAGCAAATCTACGCGTTTACGTACTCTAATGACGTCCGGAGCTGGAATAAAAAGAAGAAACACCAGTCTCATGTAGCTCCCCACAGTCTGGCATTCTTGAGCCTTGTTGCGGTCATGTCCCGCCTGTACGGTTCCAAGCAGAACGAGAACCTGTCTTTGTTGCAAAAAGCGTTGATATACGCTGGTAGAGCGGATAGCGGGGTTGATAACAACATGTCAAAAATGATTCTGGAGGAGTTTGAATATGTCAGGCCGTCAGAAGGAACTTTTGGACTGGATCCGCGGTTTATCCAGAATGTTGTGGAGTACACGGATCACTTTCAAATCAGTGAATATGCAGCAAATATCAGCAAGCTGAGGGAAGAATCAGGAGATCACGCCATGCTGACCTCCATTGCACTCCAAAACCCCTGCGTTACACCTCTCGACCTGTATGTGAGGCTGGAACATGCGTTGAAAGAGATTTTTGCAACGGATAAAACCAAAATGAGCCACTATGTGGAAAAGATTACCCCACAGGCTAAAAACTGGATTTTTGGCCAGGTAGCCAGTGATGTCTACAGTGCCATATTACGAGATGACTCGGTGATCGAGACCACATGGAAAAAATATGCAGATCATGTCCGGGCCTATGCTCACAGTGCTAAAGTTAAACATGATGTAACACAAATGGATGTCCAACCGGATGAAAAATTCATGCAGGCGATCGAGCAATATCTGGGGATTCCGGATCGGGACGTTTTCCGAAAAGAGCTGAGTGATGCGATTGCCAGCGTTAACTTCGCCGTCTTGCTTTCTGATGAGCCATCTTATCAAGGAGCTATCAAGAAATATGTTTTCGAAAATGAATTTAAAGCCAGTGAGAATATGAAACTCCTGGGTTGGATAAAGAGTGGCACCAGCGCAGCCAACATCCATGTTAAAGAGCAGGAACATCTCAACGAAACAATCAAATATCTGATCGAGACCAAGGGGTACTGCGGTAAATGCGCATTTCAAGCGCTGAGTATTACTGCAAACGCTTCCAGTATTGTTACTTAGGTTTAATCTACAAAATCGGCAGTTTTGAGAATATGAAGATCAGGCTGCAGACTTTGCCGGATCATCAGGACAGCCAGTGCAGATAACAGGACGGTAAAAATGCAGGAAGATAAAATCAATTCGAATGAATCGGAAGGGGTCTTCAACGATTTTATCGATGAAAAAATCTCAGATATGATCGATGAAGTTCTAAACGAAGGCAACCTTGAAACATTAGGGGACCGAGGTAGTGAAATTGTGGTTGAGATCGATGATATCACCGTGCCGACATTTTCATATGGTGATGAGGGGGAAGGACAGGGCGGCGGTCAAGGGCCTGGCAGAGAAGGAGGCAAGATCCGCTTTAATCTCCCGTTTAATAAATTCATGGCGTTGTTGGCTGAAAAACTAAAATTGCCCAATCTGACCAAAGAGGGCAAGGGCAAGATAAAAGAGGTCTCCTACGAGTTCAAAACTTTTGGTCCTGTCGGTGTTATTCTGGATAGAAAAAGAACATTTAAACGGTCGCTTCGCACCAGTATCGGGGTGGGCTCTTATGACCCCGCCCATGGGAAGTATACTGTCGAATTTCTGAGAAGAGACAAACGATTTAAAGTGCCACAACGGGTTGAAAAACCCAAATTCAAAGCAGTTGTGTTTTATATGGGGGATATCTCCTATTCCACCCATGGGCAACGGCTGGCTTCAGAGAAAAGGATGGTCAATTTTATCAAAAACTGGCTGGACTATAATTATGGCGCCCGCAACGTTGATCATCGATTTTTTGTCCACGATGTCAAAGCCTATGAAGTTCAGGAGAATGAGTTTTATCGGGTCGGAAACGTCGGTGGGACCCGCGCTGCTATCGTATTTGAACTGATATATCAAATTGCCTTTGGTGAGTATGATACCGCTACAACCAATTATTACGGGTTCTATTTTGGAGATGGGGAAATATTTGGATCCGATGGGCAGGAGATCGTCAACATTCTTAAGGACAATATCTGCCCAATCTTTAATCGGGTGGGCGTAGTCGAGGTTTTTCCCTCCCAATGGAGTAAATTAATCGTCGAGCTAGAGCGGGAATTTGCTGTAGATGGAATCGTCAGAATGAGTCGATACCGTTCTAATGCAGATACCATTACAACCATTAAAAAACTGTTTGCTGATTCCGAGCAAGGTTCATAATAACTAAATTAGACTCTGGATCTTGTTGGGTTGAGAATTTTTTTTGGGGTTAATCCATGAAACTTGTTAAAACGGACCCGATACTCCATGAATTGGAATCACGTGTAATCTGGCATGCAAAGAATATGGGCCGTACCCTACCTGAAATACGGTTTTTTATTCTGGATCGTATTGAATTTGCCTCTCTCCTGGAAAAACATGTTTATCCAACCAGTCCAATAAACATGTGGGAGGGGAAGCGCATGGTTACAAAAAAATTCAATATTGAATCTGGACAGGAGTCCAGCCTCTATTATGAAGTCGTCCAGACTGGTAATCCTTCGTATGCTTACCTGAATAATACCAATTCACCTATGACGCAGGCGTCTGTCATGGCTCATGTGGTAGGACATTGTGAGTTTTCAGAGCTGAATGTTCTGCAGGATTCAAACCCGGACCGCACTGAATATGTTATGCATCTGGTGAAGAAAGTCAATATGGGACAGCAGCAGATGGGTGAGAAAAACTATCTTGAGTTCTGGAATGCTGCTGAATCAGTCATTCCCTTGATTGCGCCCCACTCCCAATTCAATCTTGATCGTTCAGTAGAAGACGAGTCATTTCGGTATCATGAAACTGAAAAAGAGGATCTTGTGACACCGACTCAAAAGATGATGAAACCCTTTTCCCACACAATGGATGTTCTTTTACAGCATGATTCACTTGAGGTCGTCTGGAAAAAGGAACAGACAAAAAAAGATCAACAAGAGCAGATCAGCCGCAGAGGCTTTCGCTTACGCCAGCCCTGTCAGGATATACTGGGTTTTCTCCGTCGTTATGCTCCCACCAGCCAAGCCGAAAAGGCCATCCTTGATTATATGTATGTTTCCCATGCCACCCATGATTTTGTGAGACGTTCTCAAATCATGAATGAGGGCTGGGCGATGTACTGGGAAAAGAAGATCATGTTGAATCTTTTCGCCGAAAATGCGGTGAAAGGTATTATAGATTACGCCAAAGTATTTTCGGGTGTTTGCTCCCCACGCCCTTTTTTCATGCGCAATCCTTACCATCTTGGATACCATCTCTGGAATCATATAGAAGAGCTCTATCGGGACGGAAAAGTTGATCTGGATTTTATTGAGGAGACCGATCAGCAAAAAAGAGAGCTCTGGAAAAAACCTGGCACTACGGAACCACTTGCAGCTATGGAACACCTGGTGAGAACCATCACCGACTATGAGTTTCTGAGGCGTTTTTTGACCGATGAGCTTGTGGAAACCTTTCATTTGAATCGAATTCCCAAATTTTATGTGAATCGCATGGGTTTGAACAAGGATGCTATCATCCGGGATGACGACCATTATGTCTGGATCGCTCCGCAACCAGTAAAAGAGGAGATGTTGACCTTTTTTACCCATTTTCAACGCCCACGCATATATCTCATTGATACTGATTTTATAGATGGTGGATTACTGTTGTTTCACAGGGATGACAACCATAAGCTACGCAAGGACTGGATACGGCCAACATTAAAAAACGTCAACTATATTTGGAAAGGAGCTGTCTCTTTAATTTCCGGCGGCGCTCTGTATTCGTTTTCGAATAACCGGCTTTCAGAAAAAAGTTTGCCAGATTCGACTTTTGAGCAGGTGCTGGAGCGGATGAAAAAATCGGAAAAACCCTTTATTGCATGAGGCGCCATGGAATCTCTTAACCTTGAAGAATTACTGGCGGGACAAAAAAAAAGAAGTCTGCGTTTTTCAGAATTTATTAACAATGTTGTTGAAAATCCCGATGAACATCTTCACACATCGTCATCGTTGATATCCGATGCAATCAAGTTCTTCGGATTTGAAATTGTTGTGAGGAGCGGTGAACCCATCATCAGTTACAATATATTCAAAGACCTTTTTTCAACAGGAATCAATGCGGTTTTCGGGCAGGAGCACTGTATTAAACACATCGTTGATGTGATCGAATCTTTTGATAATGAAGCCAGCCTCAACCGTGGTATTGTTCTGGTTGGCCCACCGGCTTCAGGAAAAACCAACATCGTTGATTTAATCGTCAGAGCGCTTGAAGAATACACCAAGCAGAAGACGATAAAACTGGTCTCGTTTTATTTTAGTTTTTCAAATGTGCAAGGACAGTCAATCGAGATACGTTCCCAGTTTCATCACAATCCTACCCTTCTGATTCCCATCACGATGCAAGGAAATGATGGGGAAATTATACATCCCCGAAAAATGCTGTTTGACTATATCAAACGGAAGGCTGGAAAACCGGGCGAAGTCCTGATCCCCAATTTTTATTTGAATGCCACTCTGGATAAACGGACGCTGGATATCCTGGAAGCATTGTTGCAAAATCCAGCGATCAAGGGCAAATCGTTGTATGACGTTTTAGAGGAGTATGTTCGCATCGAAGAGATAGAGTTTTCAACTTCCCAGGCGAAAGGTATTTCCAATATCGATGATACAAGTTATTTGAGAGCCCGAGTCAATCCGATCATGCTGGATGCTGGAAATATGGCGATACTGAACGAACATATGCCAGGCAAGATTCTTTATCGATACGATGGTGCAATTGTTGACTCCAACCGGGGAATACTGCATATTCATGACGCTTTTGGCTTGGATGATGGTTCCAAAGAGAGGGATTACAAGCCATTGCTGATGCTACTGGGTAGTGGGAAAGTCTCTATCGAATCGACACAGGCATCCGTCGATAATACCGTTGTTGTTACGACCAATATAGAGGAGATGAAAAACCTTGATAAAAAACTGGACTCATCAAAGCTGTTGGACCGAATAGAGCGGGTACCGGTCAACTATTTGCTGGATGCTAATTCTGAGATGGATATTCTAAGGCGGGATATGTCCAATATGAGGGAGCAGTACGATGTCGATCCCAACTTGCTGCGCATTGCTGCCTATTACTCTGTCCTGACGCGTTTGTTGCCACCTGTGCGAAAGAACCTCCCTGAACAGTGGAGCGAGGAAAAAATCAAATTCTATCACTCCATCACACCAGAGCAGAAACTCTATATTTATGCTGCGCACAGTGAAGATCCTGTCCGTACGATTCAGGAACTGCCGCACTGGCATCCATTTCACAATGAGATGGTGCGTTTGGGATTGAATAGTTTTGATGCCGAGACATTTGGCAGCTATATCGTTGCCCATCCCCGAGCGGTAAATCTGAGGGAGAGTAACCTCTTCACCAACGAGCAGCTTCAGATGATTGATAATGAATTCATGCGAGTGCTCTGGAACGAACATTTTCCAAATGAAGGTATCAGCGGTATCTCAGTCAGGCAACTCCAGAATATCATGCGTAACACAATAACTCATTCAGATGGTCGGAAAATACATGTGGGGATTTTTCTCAAGCAATTGAGCAGAATAATCGATGAGGGGCCTGAATTACATCACTGGCTCGCAAGTGATGACACGATTAAAAGGGAGAAACCCCCGGTACCGTACATGCGATACGGATACTCATTGGAGCAAGATGAAATTGAAGGGGTTGGCAATTATGGTCATTTCAGAAATTTGGTGGATGTTGTCCGGAATCTTTATTATTCCATCTTGAAGAACGAGATCACTGTCTGCACTGTCGATCGGGATCCCCTCCAGATAGAACAGGATCTGCGGCGTTATATTCAATATGCACTGCTCAACAGCGCCGTCCTGAACAAGGCTTTTTCTCACATCATGATTCCAAAATTTTCTTTTGTTGATCCCCAGACTGGCAAGAAGGTCGATAAACCGGACACCAACTACATGCAGGTCATTGAAGCAATCATTGAGCCGGAAAAAGATATGGAAGAGACCCGGGAAGAATTGGCTCAAAAGTTTTTAAAATGTCAAAGCTCAAATGAGATAAAACTTGAAGAAGGTAAGTCCGTCATTGCCTCTAAACAGGATAGTTTTCTGCAATGTTTTGCCAATGAATACGGACTACTCCTCTCCCATCGAAAAGTGGATGAGGGTATAAACCCTGAACAGTTAAAAAATGCCTTTTTCCATAAAAAAAACAGCCCGGAACGTATGAATCAGTACAGCGAAAATATTCATGACATGATGGACAATATTCTCAATAATATGTGCCGCCTCTTTGCTTACTCAGAAGGCATCGCCCTGGATACTGTTGTTTTCTCATTGAGAAAGGGGATCATCCGTTTTGAAGAGATTTTACGGTAGCCTGCTGGAACCCTTCTGTAAAAAGACAACATAGCTGATGGTGCGCTTTATGAAAGATGGCGCATGAAAAAATCGTGTTCTGGACAGGTTTGGCTACACAAACAGGCTTTCCAATATGAAGATATAACAAATGCTTGATCGTAAAAGACTTGACAAGACACGGGGTTTGAAATATTTATTTGCTTAAATGCTTGCATTGAAAATCGCTATTGAGTACACAGTTTTGCGTCTTAAATCAATCAATTTGGATTTTTTACCAGAATACTGAAACGAGAAAGGAGAGAGTATGAAAATATTGGTCTGTTATGACGGGTCGAATATCGCGAAAAAAGCGCTGGAACTGACGCTGAAGTATGCAAAAGCATTTGACGCCCATGTAATTGCTGTTACAGCTCTCGATGGTGATCCAGAAAAACAGCTGAATGATCTGAGTCAAGCTGAGCAAATTCTGGAATATGCTAAGAATTTTCTGACCATTGATAATCTGAGTTGTGAAGCGAAAATGCTACCTTCAAACAACCTGACAGTTGCAGAGAATATTGTATTCTTTGCGGAACAGGAAAAGGTCGATCATATTATCATCGGAACTGAAAAGAAATCAAAAGTTGGTAAATTTTTCTTTGGATCAACCGCCCAGCATATAGTCCTATCGGCAACTTGTCCTGTGATCGCTGTAAAATAGAATCAGTCTGTCCTGATCAAGTATCCTGGCAACGGCCTGGCTGGGATCTGAGCGACAGATTGCTTTATATAGTGAAACAGCTTGCTTGATGAGTGTATTTCCCAAATTAGCTGACTCAATAGCTGGATGAGCTTTCCTTCAGAGAAAAGATCGCTATGCGATTGGTAATAAAGGAACACAACTTAACAAACCCACCTCATACCCGAAGTTTGTTCCCACAAGATTGGATCCAAAATCGTCTTTAGCAAAACATCTCCATGGATAATCCCTTAAATAAAACAGAACTGAACACTGCAAAAGACACTATTAAAAAAGAAGAGCTTGACAAACGGATCAAACAAAAAATCGATGAGCTCGAAACTCTCTTGAAACGGATCCCGGATACAACTGATTTCTTGGGGACAGATGTGTTATACCCGGAAAAAACAAGCCGAGGCCTGTTTGGACCCAAAAATTTCCCAAATATTTCTGAACTTCGTGAAGAGGTTAATCGGTTTGCAGAACAAAAAGAACTGACTAATCCAAGAAAAAAAATCAAGCGGTTGATTAAGAAGTTTCCATATTTCGCCGACCTTAGGGCTTTAAACGGGATCCAGCTTTTTAATGATACCGCTCAAAGTGGATTGAATGAACGTAGACTCGACGTTTTGGAAGTGGCACTTGTAGAAATTTCCGGTGCACTCCATAACGAAGGAATCAGTATCTACAATGCGACCTGGTTTATTAAGGTCTACCTCAAATACCTTGAATTTCTGAAAGAGCGAATATCTCGAGAGCAGAGTGGAATTGCCGGACATTTTAACTGGAACATCCGTAGGATGTCAGAGGAACTGCAGCAAAAACTCATTCTGATTACCTCGCTGCTATCGGTAAAAGACAAATTGGGCGGCATGGTTATGCTCAATACAAAATTGAAGGGTTCTGTCTATATTTCCGGTTGTATTACTAAAGATGAAATTCGTCAGGCTTGCTCGGCGATTCAGCAGGATGAAACAAAAACAGTCGGTATAGGGAAAACCGCCAACTATGTTATCCTTGTAATGGTTACCTTAGGACTTCTTTTCTCAAGGATTCCAATTTTGAAAAATCTTGTTAAAGACATTCTGGTTACGATGCCAGATGTTTCTAAGGACCTGATTCTGCAAAAAAGCATGATCCGGAACATGCTTGGGGTGACTGAATTCCAGCTTTCGCTGGCTGCTGGAAACCCTGATGAATCGAGGCAGATCGCGGACAAACTATTTAAACATTGTGTGCTACTGATAACTCAACAACTGGAATTTGGTGCTCTGACAAAACCTCATGAAGTGGATCCGTTTCTAAAAGGAGCTTGGGTTGCCAAAGAGTCTAATGGTTTGTTTAACAAATCCGAATACAAAAAAATGCTGGACCGCGCTCTAAAACTTCTGAAAAGAGTGATGGAAAGCCAGAGCCAAATCAAGGGGTCCTATGACCTCGCCAGACAGCTTCAAATCGAGATCGGTATGATTATGACTGAACATGGTTGGGAGGATGATGTTCATGATTTCTAGAGCCTTTCTGAATCGATTTGATACCTTTACTTGATAGTGTTGTTTTCCGGTGTGTTTGAAATATGCTCACGATGCAACCATTGTATCTAGATAATCACCTGCTTGTTGTCTGTAAACCCGCTGGAATGCTTATCCAGAAGGATATAACTGGGGACTTATCGCTTTATGATGCGGGGCGGAAGTTTCTAAAAAAGACTTTCAACAAGCCCGGGAATGTATATCTGGGAATGGTGCATCGTCTGGATCGCCCTGTTTCCGGGGTAGTGGTGTTTGCCAGAACGTCGAAAGCGGCCAGTCGCCTTTCGGATCAGCTTCGGCGAAAAACGGTTAAAAAGACCTATTGGGCTCTAGTGAAAGGTAAAACCCCGGAAAGGGATCGACTAACAGATTGGATTCTTCGAGATGGCGTGCACAGCAGAATATCGACGACAGCAGAAGGAAAAAAAGCGGAACTGTCTTATCACCGAGTTCTTTACAAAAATGATGTCTCATTATTGGAATTAGAGCTGGAAACAGGCAGGCACCACCAGATTCGCGTTCAGTTGTCTCATAAGGGATTTCCAATCATCGGAGATTTCAGGTACGGCTCCAAAATCAAATTTCCTCAGAAAGCACTGGCTCTTCATGCCCGGTCCATTACGATTTCCCATCCTGTCCGTGAGGAACGTATGACCTTCACTGCGCCCCTGGAAGCCACCTGGCCTGAAAATATTAAGAAATTGCAGGCAGAAATGAACGATGTGGCATATAAAAACCTAATTGAATCTCAGATTTCCGAATAGATCAAAACCGCGCTAAACCTCACTACTGTTAGAAAAAAGTAGTTGTAACCCCAGCCGGCTTCTGCTACTACTCAAAAAATAGTGTCAGGCCCCAATACGAATTAATTTTGCAACTCATCCGAATATTGGAATTGAGGCACAAATGATCATTGGTTACTATATATGGTCTGTTTAAAATCACGGAATGTTTATGTTAAAAGGAATTTATGTCAAAGCAAATCATTATTGAAGAGAAAGAAGTGACCTATGTTGAAATTATTAAAATTGGTTCGGGGATTGAGCATTTCGATGATACTAAGCGAAAAAAAGCCTTGATCAGCAGTTTTGGACGCCACATTAAGTTTTTTAATGGGCCCCCGATTGATGCGGATAACTTTTCGGAACTACTGCAGGAAAAATTAAGAAACCTGAAAGATCTGGCTGCAATAGAGGTCAGTCCCTCCCTGAATGAAACAGAAATCAGGTTGGTCATTGAAAAAAGTATGGGGAAACAAGTGATTCAACCGCAATTCAATAATTCCACTTTTATTCGTTATATCTCGTTTGGATTAGGTGAACTGATTGTTCGGCCTATTGATATGAGTGTTATTTATAATTGACAAGTTCACAGGTCAACAGATATTGATACAATAAAAAGGCAA
Source organism: Deltaproteobacteria bacterium (assembly GCA_018645005.1). GTDB lineage: Bacteria > SAR324 > SAR324 > XYD2-FULL-50-16 > XYD2-FULL-50-16 > JAHJRI01. The sequence continues at coordinate 62,371 of JABGPJ010000099.1, forward strand.
ACAGAGTAATGCCCGGTTCTCGCATTAAAGGATTTCGGGCTGGAAACAGAACAGATAAAATCATCCGAAACAAATAAGTTACTAATCTTATACGGTAAAACTGATATGAAATTAGGAATTATATTGCTTGGATTGATCTGCCTGACTTTTGTCAATATACCATCAATTAGAGCAGTAGATCTTATTATTAAAGATACAAGAGGGGTCTATCGTTTTAATTGTGTGAACTCTTGCGGGCCGGTCCGTGTTCGTAAATGCGGGAAATGTGAGTTTCTCGTACAGTCCACCTATTTCAATGGAAAAGTAAAAGCCTGTCGGGCCGAATTAGCAGCCCTTAAAGCTTGCGGCGAACGTAAATTCGATCAACCGATCAATAAGAACTTACTTAATCCGGCCTGCCTTTAAGAATTGAAATCTTACAAAATTTGTGGTTAACAAAATTGGGTTCAGATTGCCCATTTTGACCTCCAGACGTCTAACAATCTTTTATGGGGAATATCAGACTGTTTCGCTGGTTTGACAACTGATGACCCTTTCGTTAACCTGAAACATAAAGAGGGGTAACGTAAATAAGCATACTGCTTCTATACAGGCCTGAAACTGTGATTGGACTGTGGTTTGAGCTCAACAAAAAGAAAAATTCCGATAAGTTAGGGTAGAATGAAAGGTAAAATACTTAGGGTATTGGCTGAAAACAGCGACCTGATCCACTCAGGTGAGAAACTGAGTGTAAAGCTTGGTGTTTCAAGGGTAAGTATCTGGAAACATATTAAAAAACTGCAACAATTGGGTTATCAAATCGAAACTTCTGCAAGCGGTTATCAACTCGTTAGTTCTCCTGACGCCCTTTATCCCTGGGAGTTCCCTCAAAGGGAGTCCAGTATTCACTATTATCAAGAAGTAAATTCTACAATGACCATTGCGAAAGAACTCGCTCGAAAAGAGTGTCCGCATTTCACTGTGGTCATCGCAGAAGAACAGCTTGCCGGGAGGGGGCGGTTGAGCAGAATTTGGCATTCAGCAGGAGGAGGTCTCTATTTTACTATTGTTCTGAGGCCACAGATTCCCCCTAACCTGGTGAGCCGATATGGATTTGCCGCATCTCTGGTTTTAGCAAGAACCATGCAGAAACATTTTGGCATTGATGCTCAAGTGAAATGGCCGAATGATATTCTTGTAAATGAAAAAAAACTTTGTGGGATGCTTAGTGAGATGGAGGCTGTTGATGAGCAGGTCTCTTTCCTCAATATTGGGATTGGTATCAATGTTAATAATGATCCAACCCACCATGAGCCAAACGCCACATCTATTCGTGCGCTACTGGGTGAGACGGTTCCCAGAAAAAAGGTCTTGAATCTTTTTTTGGATGCCTTTGAGGAGGAGATAAGCCAGGTGACTCTGGATCATGTGCTGTTCGAATGGAAAAAATACGCAATCACACTGGGCCGGGAGGTCACTATTATTTCCACTAAAGATACACTCCAGGGAAAGGCAGTTGATATCGATGATACAGGTGCACTGATTTTGGAATTGAAGGATGGAACCGTTGAAACAGTGTATTACGGCGACTGTTTTCATCAACCTTAAACCGCTTTATATTTCAACTTGTGATCAGCAATGTCCGGTTAGGTTTTTGCAGAAAGCTGAATGATGAAACCTGGATCG
>JABGPJ010000154.1 GCA_018645005.1 Deltaproteobacteria bacterium
CCTGAGTTTGGATGACAAGAGCGATTTTGACGACAGTGCTTTTGAACGGTATTGATTTTTGAAGTTCGCATCAGGAGGACTTTAAAAGCAGATGTTGTACGTCCTGTGCGTTTTTGATGCTTTAGAGCCCTGTGTCGAAAAATTATCTGCGAGCAGGTGGATTCGATTTGTATCCACCTGCTTCCAAAATGTCTGAACAAATGATGTTATCAACAAAAATCAACTAACGGGGAACCAAATGGAAAAAAGAGAGTTACTGGAGACAAACCAGTATCTGGCATTCAAGCTGGAAGATGAAGTGTTTGCTTTTGATATTTCAAGGGTCAAAGAGGTCCTGGAATTTGATACTGTTACACGGGTGCCTCAGACCCCGGAAATGATGAAAGGGGTGATCAATCTCCGTGGAAGCGTGGTGCCGGTGATTGACATGCGAATTAAGTTCGGTATGGGTGGAATTGAAAAAACCGTCAATACAGTTATCATCATTATCGAAATTGATATGGACAGCGATTCCACGATGATCGGGGTCCTGGTGGATTCGGTGAAGGAGGTGATGGATCTGGATTCAGAACATATTGAGCCACCGCCCACTATTGGCACGCAACTGAATACTGACTTTATCAGGGGGATGGGCAAACAGGGCAGCCAGTTTGTCATTATCCTGGATATTGAAAAGATCTTCTCCTCCGAGGAACTGGAGTTAGTTCAGCAGGCCAGCGAGTAACTGTCAGCTGAGGTCGAAGTTTGAATAAACAGCCTGACCAATAAATGAGACAATAGATGGGAAAACAGGAAATTCTCCTGGAAACAGGGACGAATGAATTCGAAATGCTGGAGTTCTTTATTGATGAAGCGACAACGAAAGAAGGGGATCCTGAAAGGGGATTTTTCGGGATGAATGTGGCAAAAGTTGTGGAAGTCATTGAGTCTCCGAATCTGGAAACACGGGATTATGCAGTGAACCCTTCTTTTTTAGGGACGATTCCGTTGCGGGATCAGGTGTTGCCAGTGATCGATTTGAGCGTCTGGCTTGGTATCAAACGAAAAAAACATGACCACGAAAATATCGTTGTGACCCAGTTCAGCAACACAATCCAGGGGTTTCTGGTTTCCGGTGTTGTGGAAATTCACCGTCTGACCTGGAAGGAGCTTATTCCGCCCGGAAAATTCATCCGGCATATGAATACCAAGTCAATTATCGGCATGGTCGATCTGGGTAACTACTTCATCCAACTCCTGGATCTGGAGCATATCGTTTCTGATCTTAATCCTCGCCTGGCAGAAGAAACCTGGAAGACCTCCGTGGTCTCATCCAAATCCCATAAGGCTTTGGTGGCTGATGATTCACCAACCATCCGCAAGATGCTGGAGAAGAACCTCACCGCGGCTAATTTTCAAACGATAATTGTGGATAACGGTGAAGAAGCCTACCGTTATCTGCTGGACCTGAAAGAGCAGGCGAGTGCGGAAAACAAGGGAATCAAAGAGTACCTCGATATTGTTATTTCCGATATTGAGATGCCGCTGCTTGACGGGTTTACGCTGACTCGAAATATCAAAGAGGACCCTGCACTTCAAAAGCTGCCGGTTATTTTATATTCATCTATTATTACAGATGAACTGAGGCATAAAGGGGAGTCGGTCAAGGCGGATTTTCAGGTAGCCAAACCGGATATGAATAAGATGGCAGAAACGGCGATCGAGCTGATAGAAAAATATCAGAATTGATTTCAAGTCTTGTTTACCCTCTCTTCATCAATAACGTTGGACTGCGACAAGCTTAAGGAGATCATGAACTACAAAGATGATGAGGAGATTGTATCCACTTTCGTTGCTGAAACAATAGATCATCTGGAAGAACTTGAGCATGGCGTCCTGAAACTGGAAAACAACACCCATCATGGGGATAGCGAACTTGTGCATTCGATGTTCCGAGCGGCTCATTCAATCAAAGCAGGCGCAAACCTGCTGGAGTACAGAGATATTGAATTGTTGTCCCATGCCATGGAAAATATCTTACAAAAACTGAGACTTGAAAATCTGATCCTGGACAGTGAACTGGCGACTGTTTATCTGCAGGCGATTGATACTATCCGTATGTTGGTGGGGTTTCCTCAAGCCATCAGTTCTGTCCGTATTTCGATATTGATTCAGCAGTTGCAGGAGGCGATAGATTAATAGATGACACTTCAACAAAAGATCCTGCTTGTCGATGATGATCAAAAGAATTTGGAAATTCTCTCGGTCATACTGGCAGACATTTATGAGATTCAGACGACCACATCTGGAATGGAAGCGTTATCGGTTCTTGACTCATTTCAGCCCGATATTATCCTTCTGGACATAATGATGGAAGGGATAGACGGGTATGATGTCTGTCAGGCTGTACGATCACATACATCCCTGTCTCACGTCAAGATCCTTCTGATCACTGCAAAAACGTCACTGGAGGACCGACTCAGGGGCTATGAGGTTGGGGCTGACGATTTCATATCCAAACCGTTTGAAGAGGAGGAACTACTGGCAAAGATTAAGGTATTTGCCAGATTGAACAAAGAGGAGGAAAAAAGTAAGAAACTGAATCGTCGCCTGCTTTTAAGGCAGCAAGATATCCCCAATATTCTGTGGGAGTGTGACAATGATCTTTGTTTTACATGGGTTGAAAATACGGCTGAGACTATTTTGTGGCACTCACCTGACCAAATGTTAGGGCAGCCTCTTTCAAACTTCCTGGCAGCAGAAGAGACCGGAGAATTTTACTTTAAGTTCAGAGATGATACTCAACAGCCGAACCAAAAAATTGCCGGCCTGCAATTTAATTTTTTAAGAGCGGATGGCCAACGGGTTCCGCTACAGGTGTTCGCCGATGTCATCCTGGGTGCTGATCAAAAACCAGCCGGGATGATGGGTATTTTTCGCGACATGGGAGCGTTTTCAAAATTGGCAGACGAAAGCGATCACAGCGATCAGCGGATGATGATTCGTATTGATAAGAGCTGCCGCCTGGTACATGTTGATCAGAATGCCCGGAGATATCTACCGGCAATTAATGAAAAGCCCGAATCAGGGCCCGACTTTCTGCAGTACCTGGTAGATCCTTCCGCATCGGCCCTGTTTTCTTTCTCCTTTGATCAGCAGGAGGATATTCCATTTCCTGTGGACATAGAATTGATAGACGACGAAGGGGCCGAACACCATTTTTCGATTCACTTTTCCTATAATTCTGAGGGCCCCTGGCAGGAAGGGACTTTAATGCCCGTCAGCGTGGGTGATCAACTGGATCTGGTTTCAAAGAAAATGGAAAATCAGGGCAAAAAAATTGAAGATCAGAAACAAGCACTGTCAAACGCTGTTATCATTGACTCGGAAATGCAGGAGAGTATTTTGACAGACGCTCAAAACCTGGCGGCAGAAATTCTTGACCTGGTCAAATCATTGGAAGTGTTTGCCTTCCCGGATGAGGGGGGCTTTAACCTGGAGGAGTACAGCGAATTTCTGTTTAATCGGAATCTACAAATCTATAACGAAAACCTGAGGCTCCTGGGGAATAAAATTCATGGCTTGAAGGGCAGTTGCGGTTTTCTGGCGCAACCGGCCAAAGAATTATGCCATCGAATGGAGGACCTGACCCGGCCGCTGGCAGAAAACCGTCTTGTCTTTACTGAATCTCTGTCCGGGATGATAAAACAGTTTATTTATAAAATCGAGGACATGCTGGAACAGTTTGAGGCTCAACCGGAGTCTCAATTGAGCCTTGACAACTGGCAGGAAAAAATAGACTCCGCGATCAAGAAGGCCGGAATTTTTATCAGTGACCAGGCAGCCGATCTGGACCGATTAATTAGAAATCGAAGTGTCGACAATGGGGAGATCAGGCACCGAAAAAAGGATGAATATCTGTCTGTTTCACTCGATGGCTACAAACAGCTGGCAGAAAAAGTACAGGAGTTATTTTATACACTGTCGACGTCGCTGAACAGTGAAGAATTAATGGAGGCAGGTGCTGTTTACAATGACTTTTTAAGTACCCACCAGCAGATCAAAAAAGTGCCCCTGAATCTGTCCCGCTATGAACGGCTGATTCCAAAACTGGCAAAAGAGTACGAAAAAGAGGCCGATTTTTGTTTCAAGGATCACCAGGTTAAAGCGGATCGCGAGTTCTGGAATGGGATTCACGAAATACTCAACCATGTCCTCAAAAATGCCATTATTCACGGCATCGAAATGCCTGCTGAACGCGTTGAAGCTGAAAAAGACCCTGCCGGCAGAATATCGGTTGAGTTAACTGAAGATGCGCTGCACATACGACTGACCGTTTCTGATGATGGGCGTGGTATTAATACCCGGAAACTGGCCGTAAAAGTGGTTGAAGATGGGATTCTACAGGTCGGGCAGCCGGAGCAGATGACAGAGGCTGACATTCTGGAATTATTGTTTTTACAAGGGGTCTCGACAGCTGACGGCCTGGATGACAATGCTGGCCGTGGAGTCGGAATGAATGCAGTTCAGGAGGCAACACAGCAACTGCAGGGTAAGTGCCGGATTATAACTGAGCCCGGCAGGGGATGCACCTGTGAATTTTCCTTCCAAAAAAATAATGTCTCCCTGGCCTGTATCATTGTGAGTATCGACGATCTCAACCTGGCCTTCCCCGAAGATTATGTGGAGTCGTTTATCGACTACAGTGAAGCAGACATCGTTTCGGTTAAACAAAAAAACTGCTACCAACACAATGGGGGCCTTATTCCTCTGGTTGATACCGGGAATATCTTTCAAAAAGAAGCCACTGGAGACAGCCACAGGGCAGCAAGCGTGATGATTATCAAAAACGGGGGAGCAAGACAGGGGTTAATCATAAACCAGATTCTGCACCACGCAAATTTACCAATTCTGCCCTTGCCGAAAATATACAGAGATACCTCTCTCTACCAGGGCATTACAATCTTCAATAAAGATCCGGTGCAGCTAATCAATGTTGAAGGACTGAACTGAACAATATCTTGTGCAATTGAAACATTTTCAATATTCATCAAACATCTAATAGAAAACCCAAAAATGACTGCAAAGATATTAGTAGTTGAAGACGAAGCTGTTGTGGCCATGGAAATTCAAAGTACCCTGGAACGTCTGGGATACTTTGTCATCGGCATTGAGAATACCGGTGAGGGGGCTATTAATAAAACAAAGGAAGCAAAACCCGATCTTGTCCTGATGGACATTCGGATCAAAGGTGAAATGGACGGTATTGAAGCTGCGAGTCGGATTCGATCCGTTTCAGAGATTCCTCTCATTTTTCTGACAGCATATGCTGAAGAGGATAAACTGGAACGGGCTAAATTGACACTGCCCTATGGATACATTTTAAAACCCTTTCAGGACAGAGACCTGAAAGTCATGGTGGAGATGGCCCTCTACGCGGCTAAAATAGAACTGGAACGGAAGCAGGCTGTGGACGATTTGCGGGCAATGCACCTTGAACTTGAAAGAAAGGTCATAGAGCGTACAGCTGAACTGGAAATTGCAAAAGAGAAAGCTGAATCGGCCAACCAGATGAAATCCGATTTTCTGGCAAATATTTCACATGAACTTCGAAATCCCCTCCATCATATACTCAGCTTTGCCAGATTTGGTCTGAACAAGACCGGTCTTATCCCGAACGACAAAATCATCCATTATTTTAAAACCATTACAGAGAGTGGCAGTTCGTTACTGAATATCTTAAATGATCTCCTGGATCTGTCGAAACTGAAATCAGGAAAGATGGACTATCAGATGTCCGAAACCAGCATAGGCATGATTCTGAACAGTACTGTGAATGAAAGCAGTTCAACACTGGTGGAAAAAGATATTGACATGGTTTATGCCGAACCTCCGGAAAGTATGAAACTGGTGTGTGATCCTGAAAAAATTCGCCAGGTTGTCCGTAATTTGCTGTCTAATGCCATTAAATTCTCTCCCCCCGGTGGAAAAATAACAATTGCTTATGAATTGGGCCGTCTGGCAGCGGGGGATGAAACGTTTAATTCTGCAATGGTTCCGGCGCTCCATCTGACTGTGAGAGACGAGGGACCCGGTATTCCCGAAAATGAGCTGGAATCCATTTTTGATAAATTTGTGCAAAGCAGTAAAACAATTAATTCTTATGGGGGTACCGGCCTGGGGCTTACGATTTGTCGGGAAATCATTCAGTCGCACATGGGAAGGATCTGGATTGAAAATAATTTGGCAGGAGGAGCGACTTTTTGTATCCTTTTACCGTGTGAGCAGGATGTCTCTCCAGATAATATGACGCGCAAAGTCAGCTGACCTTTTAAAGTTCTGCACAAAACGGAAACACCACAAAACTAAACGATCGCGGATCTGCTGGTAGTATTGTTCTCTTTTCGAGATACCTGTGCTTTAGTGTTATCCATGATGTCGTTTTTCCTCAAATACATAGACCAGAGTTATTGATGAAAGGATATATAGGCGACAGTTCTATCACATTTTCAACAGCTTTGATTGGTGTCTGCCTGACATCCTTCTACAACTACCTATTGTACCATAGCCTTGTTGAGTCCTTCAGTATTGTGTTTGCGATCGGGGTTTTCTTTTTTGCCTGGAATTCCCGCAGATTTTCAAAAAACAGACTGATTTTAATTATAGGCTATGCCTACCTGTTTGTTGGTTTTATTGATCTGCTGCATATGTTGTCTTATAAGGGGATGGGGGTATTTGTCGGGTATGGTGCCGATCTGCCAACGCAACTATGGATCGCAGCCAGATTTATGGAGAGTTTGTCGCTTTTTCTGGTGTTTCATTTTATCCAGCGAAAGTGTAATACCACGCTTGTTTTTCTGGGGTATGTGTTTGTAACGACTATTTTATTGCTTTCAATATTCTATTTGGAGATATTTCCGGAGTGCTTGATTGAGGGATCCGGTTTAACTCCGTTCAAAAAGACAAGTGAGTACATTATTTCTCTAATTCTTTTTGTCACCATCCTTCAACTTTTTAAAATTCGGGGACTTTTTGAAAAACAGGTCTTCAGGTTATTACTCATATCCCTGATATTGACGATATTTTCCGAGCTGGCCTTCACATTGTACGTTAATATAGACGGCCTTTCAAACCTGGTGGGACATATTTTTAAGATTGTTTCATATTACCTGATTTATAAGGCTGTCATTGAATTGGGACTGGAAAAACCATATGGATTGATGTCCAGAAGTTTGAAACAAAGTGAAATCAGTTTAATGGATGTGAATCAAAAACTCAGATTAGAGATTGAGACGCGGAACAAGGTTCAATCTCAGCTTGAGGACTCTCTGCAAGAAAAGGAGACGTTGCTCCGGGAGATTCATCACCGAGTTAAAAACAATATGGCGATCATTTCCAGCCTGCTTAATCTCCAGATCGATAAAGTTACCAGCGGAAATGCCAGAGATGCCCTTCAAGACAGTAGACTCCGAGTGCAGACGATATCATTGATTCATAAAACACTCTCACACTCTGACCGCTTTTCTTCCATTAACATGCAGGACTATCTATCTGCACTTGGAAATACTATTTTAAAAAGCTTTTCTGCTGGTCCGGATATCAAATTGGAGATTCATGCAGAAGGCATCCAGATCGCCGCTAAACAGGTCACGCCGCTATCATTAATCGTGACTGAACTGTTAACAAACTCTCTAAAATATGCTTTTCCAACTGACAGGAAAGGTTGCATAAACGTAAGCTTAAGAAGACTGGATCAGGAAATGGAACTGATCGTTGCTGATGACGGTGTGGGGATGTGCGAAGGGTCGGACTGGGAGAAATCAGAATCACTTGGACTTCATCTGGTACACACGCTGGTCAAAAATCAACTCGCGGGATCAATCGAGATGGTTTCTCAAAACGGTTTGATTTTTAAAATTAAGTTCACCTTAAACGAAACGTCATGATGGAAAAAGCCAGAATTCTAATCGTTGAAGATGAAAGTATTGTTGCCATGGAGATCCAGAGTAACCTCCTGCAGCTGGGTTATGAGGTGTGTGCCATGATCAGTTCCGGGGAGGAAGCCATTTCAGAGGCTGGAGTGAAAAAACCGGATCTGATATTAATGGATGTCAACCTGCAGAGAGAAATGGACGGGATTGAGGCTGCCAGTCAAATCCGCAGACTGTTTGACATTCCGGTTGTCTACCTGACCGCCTATTCAGATAAGGCAACAACAGAAAGAGCAAAACATACGCAACCTCTGGGATATATTCAAAAACCGTTTCAAATGAATGAACTCAGAGTTACGCTGGAAATAGCCATTTATACCGCCAGAGTAGATGTCGCCAGGAAACTGGCAGGAAAAGATCTGCTTGAAAGCGAAAAACGATATCGTGATCTGTTCAATCAGATGGCTGATGGATTTGCCGTTCATGAAATGATATTTGATGATCAGGGAGCCCCATGGGACTACCGCTTTTTAAGTGTCAATCCCGCGTTTGAACGACAGACAAATCTAAAAGCTGCTGATATTCAAGGGAAAACAGTTCTAGAGGTCATGCCCAATACCGAAAGATACTGGATTGATACCTATGGCAAGGTAGTCAAGTCCGGCGCGCCAATCCAATTTGACAGCTATGTAATGGAAATCGACAAGCATTTCGAGGTCAGTGCCTACCATATTCGAGGGATTCAATTTGCCTGCAGTTTTGTAGATATTACCGAAAGGAAAAAGGCTGAGGAAAAACTGGCGAGGGAGTCAAAAATCAATTCAATGCTGGCAGAAATTTCCACAAGTCTGATATCGTCTTCAAAAACCATTGAATCATTCTCAAAGATGATCCTGGAGCATTCCCAGGAAATTACACAAAGCGGTTATGGCGATATCTCAGTTGTCGATCCGCAAAAAGGGGATCACAGGATTATTGCAACTTCTTCTGGGGCCGATGAGAACATCGATCGGGAGTCATTGATGAAGGCTATCAATGCCGGCAGTGAAGAAAACCCATCCCTGAAGTCAAGAGTAGCTGATCCGGATTGCCCGAAATCTTTTTATAAAAACCTGGCTGCCAATCAGCTTGAAAATGGAAGCCTCCCCAGAGGGGACATATCTATCGCCAATTATCTGTCTGTTCCCGTGTTTATTCAGGAAAGACTCTCTGGTCAGATTGTATTGGCGAACAACACGGGAGATTATTCTGAAAATGATCTGAAGGCTGTCGAACAGATTGGGGAACTCTATGCATTGGCGATTCAGCGCCATAGAAATGAGACTGAAAAAAAAATCATGCAGGAACAGATGCTGCAGATGCAGAAAATGGAAGCAATCGGGACATTGGCCGGCGGTATCGCGCACGATTTCAATAACATTCTTCAGCCGATCATGGGCTATGCCAATATGGCCCTGAGGAATATAGCAGAATCAGAAAAAAACCATAAGTACGTTTCTTCCATTTTAACAGCCTCAAAACGTGCCAAGGAGCTGGTACAGCAGATATTGACGTTCGCCCGCAAAAGCAACCAGGAGCTGCAACCGGTCGAAATCCAGCTGATCACGAAAGAAGCCATAAAACTGTTAAGATCCAGCCTGCCTGCAACGATCGAGATCAAACAGCAGATTTCCAGAAACAGTGGAATGGTGATGGCAGATCCCATCAAGATCCACCAGATTGTCATGAACCTGACAACAAACGCCTTTCATGCCATGCAGGAGAGGGGGGGAATCATGGTTGTGAAACTGGAAGCGGTAGAACTGAACACGGAAGATATTGGTAAAGACAGCCTGATACCAGGGAAATATATCCGTTTAACGGTCTCGGATACCGGTGTAGGCATGAATCACGAGGTTCTGGAAAAAATATTTGACCCCTATTACACCACCAAGGGCCAGTCGAGGGGAACCGGTCTGGGACTTTCAGTCGTGGCGGGTATTGTTGCAAGTTACGGGGGAAGAATAAAGGTCTCCAGTGAACCTGGCAGAGGTTCTGATTTTGACGTATTTCTGCCGCAGATCGTGGATGAAAGAGAGCCCCCGACAGAGAAGATAAGTGAAACAGCAATTTCCGGGCATGAGACAATTCTACTGGTTGATGACGAGCCTGTCATTGCCGAACTCGAAGAAGGCATGTTACGGGCGTTGGGTTATCAGATAATCAAAAAAATAAGTAGCTTGGAAGCACTGGACGTTTTCAGCTCCCAGCCGGACCGTTTTGATCTGGTTATCACTGATATGACAATGCCGTCAATGACTGGCGTTGAGCTGGCCAGGCAGATGTTAACCATTCAGCCAAACCTGCCCATAATCCTCTGCACTGGTTTCAGCGAACTGATAAACGACGAAAAAGCAAAAGCCATGGGAATCAAAAAATTGTTGATGAAACCCATTTCACAGAATCAACTTGGAATAGCCATACGGGAAGTGCTGGATGGAGCCAACGGTTAAATCCATGCAGAAAAAACACTCAATTCTGATTTTGTTAAAAATCCTTTTTATTTCGATTGTTTCTTTTCAGACAATTAATGCAGAAACAGTTCTGACCTTAAACACATTTTCAGGACCTCCGCTTTCAACTGAAGATCAGAAGGGGTTATATGATTTAATCATCATTGAAGGATTTAAAAGAGTAGGAAGAACTGTCAGGATTTCCCACTTACCAGCAGAACGGTCTATATTCAATGCAAATATGGGTATAGATGATGGCGATTTTGTAAGGATTTCAGGTTTAGATAGGCTGTATTCAAACCTTATTCAAGTTCCGGAAAAAATTATTGACTATGAGTTTTCAGCATTTACCAGGAACATAGATATCAGGCCCGAGGGCTGGTCAAGCCTGACTTCATATAACCTTGCCATCGTCAGGGGTTGGAAGATACTGGAGAAGAATTTGAAAGATGCAAAGACATTGTTTAGAGTAAAAAACCAGCGTCTGTTATTTAATATGTTGGATAAAGGTAGAGTGGATCTTGTTGTATATTCCAAATATGAAGGAAATTGGATCATAAAAAAGAACAGGTATGACTCAATTAAAGTGCTCGAACCTCCTTTAGCGATCAGGGAAATGTTTTTGTATCTTAACAAGAGACATAAAAGACTCGTCCCCTTGCTCGATCAGGCTTTCAAAAACATGAAGAGCGATGGTACCTATGGCCAAATCATGGCTGAGTTTCTGGAAAAATAAATTGTGGGACCCTCAATGGAAGATCTTCCTGGAAAAGAATCAAAAACATTCGAGCGTTATATCGCGCGTCGGCTCATTTTGTTCATTCTGGTATTCAGTTCAGTCATAACTTTGATCAGTACGTCCGCTCGACTGTATCTTGAATATAGAAACGATATGGAAAGTATTGAAAACAACATGCACCAGATCGAATTGAGTTATGTCGACAGCATTGTCAATAGCTTGTGGGTGACAGATAATGAATTGCTGAAGATACAAACGGATGGAATTTTACAGCTGCCGGATATGCAGTATCTCGAAATACAATCAAAAACCAGTCAATTGCTTTTTTCCGGGACTTTTAAACAATCAAATGTAATTCGTAAGGAAT
>JABGPJ010000047.1 GCA_018645005.1 Deltaproteobacteria bacterium
ATTATCTGAGTAAAGCCGAGGAACAGTTCAAAGAAATGGATATGCAATTCTACCTGGGCCAGAACCACGAGGCAAAAAGCAGGTTTTTTAACCAAGATGGTGATATTGATAAGGCAAAGAACCATCTCAACAAGGCCATCAAGATTATGAAAGAGCTTGACGCTTGCGGTTGGGTGGAAAGGTATGAGAAGGAGTTGGTTGAGTTATCATAAGAAATATTTGCTAACGCTCGCTTGCATCAGCTGGACTTTTTCTAATTGTTAGATAAATGATTAAAATTACCAACATTTAGGAAGGACAAATCAACAAATGATCCCCGTTCATAAAAATCGATTCATTATAGATAGGATTGCAGGCTATTGGGCAACGGTTTTGGATGACTATCCAGAATCATCATCTTTCAGGAAATTCATTTACTTCATGGAAGGTGTTCTGATAGGAATATTTGTTTTTTTATGGTTGGAATTCGCTCAAATGGGAGAGCTTTATCATTGGCTCTATCCGATAATAGTCTCATCAATGATAGTTTTTGGGCACTATCTGGTGACGGAGATATTTTTTAAACGTTGGCAACCAGTAAGAATATCCATCGGAAAAATTCTGGCTGATCTCTTTAGCTGGTATTATTTTGAGTTTCATTGTGGTTTATCTCACGGGAATATGCGGGCTGATATGCTTAATTGCGGGTTCATACTGCCCTACAGTCTGGCATACATCACTCCCGGATACGATCCCCGTTTTCTTTAGATCAGTGCTGATGCCCTGGGGGATATCTACTTTTTTGCTCACTCAAGGGGAACTCAAAAAACAGATCCTGGTGATAGTGAATTGTGTAAGAATTATAATGGGTGTACAGGACGAAACCCCAAGACAGGAGTCAAGGTTCAGGTCCAACCGAAAAAACTGCCAACATTTCGGGCCGGCCGAGAGTTGAGAAATCTTCTCTATTTCTCGACAAATGCCATTAAGTGTGATAGTCGGGTTATAACATGAATTCAAAAAGATAACCCTATTAGTTCAGTCATGAAAAACCAGTCCGAACTCATGGGTTAAAGTCCAGTTTGAAGGGATTGATATGGGATTTGAAGCAATTGTAAAAGCTGAAATCCGCGGAGAATTCAGTTAACCATTTGTCTAAATGGGTATTCTTAACTTTTTTTTAATCACTCTAATAGGAGAAGACTATGTCTATTCTTTTTTCACAAGGAAGAATTGGAGATCTTGAGTTGAAAAATCGATTCATTCATTCAGCAACCTATGAGGGAATGGCAGAGGAAACAGGAAAAGTAAGTGATAGACTTGTAAGACGATACAAAACATTGGCGAAAGGTGAAATTGGACTTATCATTCCCGGATATTGCTATGTTCATCAATCAGGAAGAGCATTTAAATATCAAACTGGGATACATAGCGATGACATGATACAAGGCCTTAAAAACATTACAGATGCTGTTCACCAGGAGGGAGGAAAAATTGTTTTTCAAATCGCTCACGCAGGAAGACAGACAAAAAAAGATTTGATAGGGCAAGTACCAATGGGACCTTCTAAAATGGGCAGGGATCCCATTAATTTTTCCAAGGCAGTATCAATGACAGAAGGTCAAATCCTGGAAATCATAGAAGCTTTTGGACAAGCTGCGAGGCGGGCTGTCGAGGCAGGTGCAGATGGAATTCAACTCCATTCCGCTCATGGTTATCTGATAAATCAGTTTCTTTCCCCCTTTTTCAATCAAAGAGATGATAAATGGGGTGGTTCTGATGAAAACAGGTTTAGATTTATGAAAGAAGTTGTCCAGTTTACTAAAAAGGAAATGCCGGAAGATATGCCACTTTTAGTAAAGCTCAATACCAATGATTACACTCCAAAAGTTGGAATTACTCCTGAATTGGCAGCCAAGTATGCCAAATGGTTAGGTGAAATCGATATTGA
This sequence comes from Deltaproteobacteria bacterium, assembly GCA_018645005.1. Taxonomy (GTDB): domain Bacteria; phylum SAR324; class SAR324; order XYD2-FULL-50-16; family XYD2-FULL-50-16; genus JAHJRI01. Next base: position 1,931 of record JABGPJ010000047.1, read on the forward strand.
TGGAATCGAGGTAAGTTGCGGATCCGCAGTATTTTCTTTTTTGAATATGTGTAGGGGTGATGTCCCTGTCAAAGAGCTTGTTGGTAATCTGGCCTGGTGGATGAAACCATTGGGTAAATTGATGATGAACAGTTTTGTCGGAAAATATGATCTTGAAGAAGGGTATAACCTTGAAGCCGCAAAAATGATTAAACCGTTAATAGGAAATACAGCTCTAGCTGTTGTCGGCGGTATTCGAACGAAAGCTATGATGGAAGAGATTATAGAAGCAGGGCATGCTGATTTTCTATCAATGAGTCGTCCTTTCATCAGAGAACCATCTATCGTTAAAAAAATGAAAGAAGGAACAGCTGATGCGGTGGCATGTGAATCTTGTAATAGATGTTTGGCTGCAGCAGCCAGCAATATGCAGGTAAAATGCTATAATAAAGGGTTTCCCAAAAAATAATTACAAACACCTTAACGGCATCACTGCTGAAGAATACCTAGAGAAAGCCAGAGTGGTCTGATCGAACAGAATTCTCACTACCCGCAGTGCAATTGAAGGTGAAAGAAAGCTGGTCACAGTTTTCTTCGCTGATGTAGCAGGATTTACAAGTTGGTCAGAAAAACTGGACCCCGAAGAGGTGCACCAGATTATGGTGAGAATGTCGTGGCATCGTCTTAAAATCCAAATACTGCTTTGTTTTTTCATGGCACTTTAAAGGTTCATATTTTGGGCCTGTCTTAAGTTCACTCCTCGACCAAGTTTCTCCATTCTGATATTCATCTATAAGTCAAACGACAATTAAGGACTTGCTTTTTTTACAATCATCAAAAAAGAACTATAAAAAGTCGCTTAACTTAAAGTTCATTTTTACTAAACCACTTCAAGTGGATTCATATGAAAAATCCTGCAAAACCAAATGCTTCTTCCTATTGCAATTACAATGATACATTTAAAATATATGACCAGCTCCGCCAGCCTAACGGTATGCAAGAAATCTTACACATTTTCAGGCAAACCCGGATACCTGTTGAAAAACAGACAGCCCTGGAGGGTGGATTCGGAACGGGAGTCTACATTGACCACTTCCGACATCATGTGAAAGAGATACATGGGGTTGAAGGATCTGAACAGGGATTTGAAAAAGCCAGACAAAAAATGGGAAATGCAGAAAATGTCCATCTGCAAATTGGAAATATTCTTAAACTTGGCTTTTCCGATGATTTCTTTCATGCCTATATGGTTAACCAGGTCCTACACCATCTTGACACCGAACTGTCCTATCCAAATTTGAACCTTTTTTTAAAGGAGAGTAGGCGGGTCTTAAAACCAGGAGGAGTCCTGGTTATTAACACAAGCTCCCGGGAGCAACTGGATCCGCATTCAGGTATATATTGGAGTTATCAATACATTGAAAAAGCGGTCCATAAAATACAGGCAAGGTATATTCCCGTTCATGAGCTTATATCCAGACTAGAAGAATTACAGTTTACGGATATTAAAACAACCACTCCTTCAGGAAGATTATTTCAAAATGAATATTATAGGAATCCCGGCCTGATTTTAGATCCCAACTTTCAAAAGGGAGATTCAGTTTACTGTTTTTTATCGGAAAATGAACTCAACGAGGCAAATGCCCGGGTACGTTCAGACATGGAAGATGGATCAGTACACCAGCAGATGGACCAAGCCTCACAACGAGCCAAAAAAATTGGAGAATCCGTCATTATTTCAGCCAGAAAACCCGGTAATTAAAAAACAGATCGAAGAAGAAAACATTGACCTGTTTAATTCTGAAAGGTCAATAATTTTTATCCTCTAAAATCAAAGGAAAGAGCAGCATTTTGAGAGTTTTTGAGCTGCTCTCCCATCCAATTCAAACAATCTTCCAGTGTTGCAGTACTTGATTTTTTTATTTTTCTCCATTCTGGTCTTTCCACCGACCATCTGACCCGAAAACCCAATAATAATAACAAATTTTGAATTTCCACCATTTTCCCCCAAATACCTTCCGTATCAATCTCTTCACCTGATGTGACTTGTTCAATTCATAGCTTTTTTTGTTTGTGAAGATTTTTACTTGAAGAATCGGATGTCCCGGAGGTTAGGAATCCCTATCAATTGTTTTCTTTTTCCCAATAGGGGCTGAATGATCAGGGACAGTTCGAATTTCTGTTTTACGGGGCGTCACGTTCTTCGGCCCCGTTGGTTTTAAACTGCAGTTCGGCCAGACGGGCGTAGAGGGGTGATGAGGCGACCAGTTGCCGGTGTGTGCCGATATCGATAATCCTGCCCGCATCCATCACGGCGATCTGATCGACATTCTGAACGGTGGCCAGCCGGTGGGCGATCACGATGGTGGTTCTGTTTTTCATCAGATGATCCAGTGCCAGCTGCACCATGTGTTCGCTTTCTGCGTCCAGTGCGCTGGTGGCCTCATCCAGCAGCAGTATTTCCGGATCCTTTAAAACGGCCCTGGCAATGGCGATGCGCTGGCGTTGTCCCCCCGAGAGACGGACGCCGGACTCCCCAAGGTAGGTGTCGTACTGTTCAGGCAGCTGTTCGATAAATTCAGTGGCAAACGCCGCTTGGGCTGCCTCGTGTATCTGCTCTTTTGTTGCGTTGGGGTTCCCGTAAAGGATATTATTCCAGACGTTGGTACTGAACAGTGCCGGCTGCTGCGGAACAATGGCGATATGTTTTCGAAGTTCCTTGGGATCCAGATCCCGGATGTTAATCCCCTCGAATAAAATCTCCCCTTCCTGGGTATCATAAAATCGCAGCAACAATTCAAACAGTGTTGTCTTTCCACCGCCGGAGGGACCCACCAGGGCCGTGCTTTTTCCGGGCTCCACTCTCAGGCTCAGGTTTTTGATGGCGGGATCTTCCTGGCGGGAGGGATAGGCGAAGGTGATATTTTTCAGTTCAATCAACCCCTTGATCTGTTTATCCAAGGTAGCCGGGTTCTGGTCCGGCGGCAGGATCCGGTTTTTGGCGTAAAGCAACTCCATCAGCCTTTCCGTCGCACCGGCAGCTCTCTGCAGCTCCCCGATCAGTTGACTGACCGAGGCCACAGCAGAGCCGACAATGATGGAATAGAAGACAAAGGCGACCAGCTCCCCTTTGGTGATATGGCCAGCCATCACGTCCTGTCCGCCAACCCACATCATCATGATAATGGCACTGAAAACCAGCATCATCACGGCTGCGATCAGCGCTGCCCGCTGTCGGATCCGGTGAATGGCAACCCTGAAGGCAATCTCCACATGTTCTGAAAAATTTCGGATATCCAGGGCCTGGTGGTTATACCCCTGCACGGTTTTGATGTTCTGCAGGGATTCGCCAACATAGGAACCGACATGGGCGATCTCTGCCTGCGAGCTTTTTGACAGTTTTCTGACCCGTCTTCCAAAAATCAGGATAGGTGTAATCACCAGCGGAACGGCAACCAGCACGATCAATGTCAGTTTTGCATTTGTAATAAAGAGCCAGATAATCCCGCCCACGGACATCAGGATATTTCTCAGCGCCATGGAAACCGATGAGCCAATGAGGGACTGCAGCAGCGTCGTATCGGTGGTAATGCGAGACTGGATTTCACTGCTTTTGTTGGTTTCAAAGAAACCGGGATGCAGCTCGATGATATGATTGAATACCGCCATCCGGATATCGGCTGTCACCCGTTCGCCAATCCATGATACCAGGTAAAACCGTATCACAGAACCACAGGCCAGCAGGAAGACCAGCATAAAAAACAGGCCCACGATCTGTGTCAGACTTTCCTGGGATCCCAGGGCAAATCCCTCATCCACTATCAGGCGAAAGCCCTGTCCGAATGAAAGGGAGATCCCTGCGGTAAAGATCAGCGCAAGCCCTGCAATTATCGTTCGCGCTTTGTAGGGGGCAATGAAATGAAGAATTGAGATGAGAATTTTTAGATTGTCACTGGGTTTTGGATCCGATTCCGCCATGGGGGCATTCAAGGGTGTGTGTGATGGTACAATTAAACTGGGGGTCTCGACTTCTCTCTGCCTGCGAGGTGAAGTCAACTTAAACTTTAATGGTAGGAACTTGCTTTTCAGGTGTCAATCTATTCTGCTTTTTTTCTGGCAATGCCAGTTCTGAGGGAAATAAGGTACCCATGCGCTCAGGGTCTGAAATGGGTCGGCACGATCGATTCAGTGCTGTCATTAAACCACTGCCTGAGTGCTGCTGAGATTCATTATCATCGGTATCATCGAAATCGGGTGAAATCCGGTTTTCGTTTTTCAGATTGAGTTCGTTAAAAGAGGCTGAACCTGCGTGAATGCAAAAAACGATTTCCTATCACTAGTGAAGACCCCTCGGAAAACGGATGCGGGAGCGCAATGAGACAAGAATGGAAACTAGTAGTTGAACAGGATACCACTGCCCACAACTGTCAGTATGGCACCAATCCAGGAACCTAAAGCCGGTCTTTCACCGGTTTTGATCCAGAGCAACGGCAAAATCATTACCGGCGTTGTTGCCGAGAGTGTTGTAATCACCCCGGCTTCACCTTTGGCCAGCCCGTAAAGAAGGAGTGTCATTCCCAGTACTATAGCAACAAATCCGCTGCAGGCAATCCAGGCAACAAGGCCGATGGTTGGTTTAGAATAGTTATTGCTGGCTTGGCGGCCTTGCCTGATCCATCCATAAGCAATCAGGAACACACTGGCAATACCGACCCGCATGGCAGAGACGGTTACCGGATCTGCACCGCTTTCCATGACCGGCTTGATTATGATGGCACCGGAAGCCTGACAGAATGCTGCTGTCAGTCCTGAAACCACACCGACCAATACACTACCTCGTACTTGTTCCCATCGATGCTGCTGATTCGCTGTTCCATAGATTATTGCCAGCAGAACACCCAGCAGAACAACAACACATCCGGCAATCTGTCCCAGCGAGAGTTTTTCGTCAAGGACAAGGAAGCTGATCACAGCCGTCATTGGGGCATTGGTCGCGAAGAGAATGCTGGTTCTTCGGGGCCCCATCCGGTTCATGGTTACAAAGAGCGCACTGTCCCCGAAAAAAATACCGATGATGGCTGAAAAGAAGATATACCAGAAGTATTGATGGTCGATTTGAGCCCAGCCGCTGGTCAGGAATGCCAGTGAGCAGAGCATGAAAAACGATAGCGGATTTCGAATCCGATTGAATCCAAAGGGACCTAACCGGATAACCGGTGTAACCGCTATTAATCCTCCAAGAGCCCAACAAAATGCTGCAGTAAGCGCTGCCGCGTATCCTGGCAATCTTTACCTCGAATTTGGTTTAAAGAGAGAAACCGTAATTCTACCAAACGTGCGCTTGTATATACTATGACGGACTGGTGGTTTCGTTGAGATCTGTCATGAGATGATTGCATCATCCTGCCTGACTTATCACTTCTGCTGATTCATCAAGGATTTCCTTTATCCGCTTCAATTCTTTTTTTGTCGCTTCAAGATAATTTACCCCGACTTCCGATTTGTACAGGTGGAATTCCTGGGTATTCTTGTATCTGATCGTCAGAAATCCTTTCCTGATTCTGCAGAGCGCTTTTATCGTGTACGTTGATTCGTTGACAGATATCACCTGGTAAAAGACTGCACCAGTACCTTCTGTCTGAAGCTTAAGTATTTTCATGGATTCTCCAGTAACGTTTATGACATAGTATACATATGTTCTCTTTTTGCCAACAAAATAAAAAGTCCTTCAAGATTAAATAGATAGTGGCTACTGCGCTCTTGTGCTTCTTTTCCGTTTCAGCTAAGTTATCTGCATGAATTTTGTACCCATCTGTTTTTCTTTCAGTTCAACCAGGAAAAAAATGAGGCCGGAAATAATCATCGAAAGCGGAGTGAAAAAATGATCAAAAAAATAGGTATTGTTACAGCTTGTATAATCGTATTTATTGTGGTTTGGCTAATCAATTTGGTATGGGATGCAGGAGAGTTCAAATCTATAACCCCGCATTTCGCTGGGTCATGCAAACAAGTCAAAAGTATCATCGGGGCTGAGGACATCACCATCCATCCCAAGACTGGAGTTGCCTATATCTCAGCTCATGATCGCAGAGCCGCTAATGCCCGTAAAGCAGCCAAAGGCGGGATTTATGCTTATGATACAACACAGGCTTCTCCTTCTGCTGTTTTATTAACTGCAGGGCCAACATCAGATTTTGCCCCTCATGGTATCAGTCTCTATATCGGAGATGCGGGAGAGAATGTGTTGTTTGTGGTGAATCATGCGAGTGACAAGCAGAGTATTGAGGTGTTTATTCTGTTGAACGGTAAGCTGTCTCACCAAAAGACCCTTCGTGATTCGATGTTGATTTCTCCAAATGACATTGTTGCCACTGGACCGAATATGTTTTACTTCACCAATGATCATAAGTATAGGTCTGGTCTGATGAGAACTGTTGAGGATTACGGCCAATTGTCCGTATCCAATGTTGTGTATTACAATGGATCTGTGTTTTCTGAAGCTGCATCCGGATTTGGGTATGCTAACGGGATAAATATCAGCCCGGACAAGAGAACGGTTTATGTCTCCACGGTTACTGAAGGTTCTCTCCATGTTTTAAATAGGGATCTGGATTCTGGCAAGCTTACACCGCAAGAAACCATTGAGTTGGGTACTGGACTTGATAATATTGAAATCGAATCAAATGGAGACCTGTGGATAGGATCTCATCCGAAACTACTCACTTTTATCGGGCATACTAAGGACCCTAACAAACTGTCACCGTCCCAGGTGTTGCATCTATCGCCACATAACAACTATGCCCCTGAAGAAGTTTATCTGAACCTTGGTGATGAGTTATCTGGTTCAAGCGTTGCTGCAGTGAGAGAAAAAAGACTGCTGATAGGATCTGTTTTTGAGCCCAGGTTTCTGGATTGTCGGATGGATTGATTTCATCTGGGTGTAACCCTTTGTTATTGCTTTGATAAAGCGGACCTTGATGACTAAATTACGATCCCTTAATTTTGAATGACCACGATCAAGAATTACCCAGATAAAGGTGAAAACGATGAGAAAGTTGAATTGCTGGGAAGTTAACAATTGTGGCAAGGAAAGCAAAGGGGGATGATTATTTTTTTGAAGAACCCGGCACCTGCCCTGCCTCAACCGAACTCTGCACCGATAATGTGAACGACGGGAAAATGGAGGACAGGCTTGCTGGGTAATTGCAGGAACCCTATGCGGAGACGAAGTTCAAGTAGACACTGCTAAGTAAACTAAAACCTGCCTTGAATGCGACTTTTACAAACAAACGACCCTGACCTGCGTCGACAGTTGATCACCGTCTCGTATAACGCTGGCTTTCGAAAGGTTAAACTCTCTTTCAAATGTAAGAGTTATTCCTGTGTCAGGCTCCGGGTAAACCGGTTCGGTCACAACTATTTTAATAAAGTCATCCGAAACCTGCCCATGGAAACACGCAGTTACCTGGTCGTTGTCAACCGCACCTATAAGGCTTATTCTGAAATCATGGCTTCAAAAAACCGAGATTCCTAAACGAAGCCTAATACCGATGTTCAATAATCCAAAAGGTGTGACAATCCTGGGAAATTTGATCAGAGTTCACTTTGAAAGAATTTTCACCAAAACGGGTTGATTTTTGTTTGCCTTCACAGGAATTTTATAAACAGGGATGCGGAGTACAGGTTTTCCATTTCAACGATCTCCTCGAAAGCGCCAATCGATTTTTTCAGTGGTTTCGTTGATCAGATTAATTTGTTGCGTTGACACTGATTTTATTCATATATGATATATCGTATATGAATCGGAGATCTGGCCACTTTTTTTTTAATTAATAGTTACAGTGAGGTATGAATATTATCGAAATATGAGCTTGACGGACATTTCCAAGTTCAGATAAGGATGCCCGAGGTGTAGAGAGACAGACACGTCTCACCATAAAAGGTCACACATATTTCAAAAACCAGAGAGGAGCCCATTATGACACAACCAGATCTTTACCAACAGCTGACGAATGCCATCGGCATTACAGAATCGGTGATCATTCCAAAAATTTTTAAAATGCTGGCGGATGAGGACGAAGCCAAAGTTATTTTGGCAGCGGCACCCCCTGGAACAGTCGCAGAAATTGCAGAAAGATCAGGCGTACCGGCTGATAAAGTAGAAAAAATGATCGATCCGCTCTTCAGAAAGGGATTGATGTTTAAATCCAGCAAGCCGGGTGTGTACTACCGTGTGAAGTACATGCTGCAGTTTCACGACGCCACGATCCTGGCTCCGGGAATGACCGAGGATTTTTTCGATTTATGGAAGGAGTACCATAAAACAGAATTCGATGGTCATATGAAGGAGCTTCAGGCCGTCATTCCCAATTCAGTCATGCGGGTTGTGCCTATTAATGTGAATTTACAGCCGGATCTTCAGGTAGCCTACTTTGACGATGTACGTCAGATCGTTGAAAAAGCCAGAGTCCTGGCGGTCACCGCCTGCACCTGCCGGGTAGTGGATGGAAGTTGTGGCAAAACAGTAGATGTCTGTATTCAGGTGGATAAAGCTGCGGATTATGCGCTTGAGCGCGGTTCCGGCAGAGAGCTCACTAAAGCGGAGTCCATGGAGATGTTGCAGCAGTGCGCCGAGGAAGGCCTGGTGCATGTCGTTGGCAATTCCCGTGGACTGGGACATATCATCTGTAATTGTTGTGATGACTGCTGTATCAATTGGGCCAATCACGGTCAGACAAAAACAAATTTTACGGCTCCCAGCCGCTTTACGGCCATTGTAGAGGAAGACGCCTGCACAGGCTGTGAAATCTGTTTAGACAGATGCTACTTTGGTGCGATCGACCTGGAAACCGGCGTCAGCGTCATCGACCAGGAAAAATGCATGGGTTGCGGACTGTGTACCATTACCTGCGAAGATGCAGCAATCACGATGAAAGAGATCCGTTCCGAGGAGTTTGTACCAGCCTAACTCGATTTACGTTGCTGATGGTCAGGTATCTGGAACAGCACCTGTCCATCAGTTTTCCCCCGCCAAGGGATCGTTCAAAAATAACTTCACATAATCTATTTGCAAAAGTCCTAAAAACACTGGACATTTTGCAAGCAGAATGTGACAGCAACGTGTTTCCTTTTCAGCAACGCGTTTCTTTGACGCTAATGAGAACCGCTCGACTAATGGGAAACACTTGACTAATTCTTGAGCCGACCCTGAGTCAGGAATGAAGCTGATTAAGAGAGCAGACGATTTCCCTGTAAGCTTTGAGCCCTATTTCTTATTATCAGTTTTTTTTGTCAATGGGCGTTGGCTGTTAGAACCACATTCAGGGCAGGCTCTTTCTATTGGAACTTTCTTATCATATGGCCCTATCCACTCATGCCCACATCGTAAACATCTAAATGTTATATCTTGCATCTTGACTCTTAACTTTAGGGATCGTTCATAAATAACTTCACAAAGGGATCGTACAAAAATAACTTGGCATAATCTGTCCGCAAGGGGATCGTTCAAAA
>JABGPJ010000044.1:0-2319 GCA_018645005.1 Deltaproteobacteria bacterium
AGTACGATTCGGTCAGGATGAGAACCTGGGTCCTCGATCCAAATAAGAAAATCCTCAAGCGACAACGAGCGAAACCGGCCAGAGATTTTATTTTCTGCTATATTGGCAACCACATTGAGTGCATCGAGGGCGGTTGAAAATGGGGGTGCATAGGCCATTTCCAACACACTGAAATCATCAATCACCGCGCGCTTGGTCAACAAGCCCGCTGCAGCATTGATACGAGCCAAGACACCGTCTCCCATGGTGCTGAAACCCTGGACGCCCAACACACGCCGGCTGATTCTATCGAAAACCATGACCAGGACGATATCTTCATGAGTAGGGATGAAATGGGCCCGGTCCGATTGGACGGTGATGCTCATATCCGCTTCGAAACCGTCTTCCAGGGCAGCATCAAGTGTCAGCCCCGTTGTCCCGACGCAAACATCAAAGGCTTTCATAATGAAACTGCCTACGACACCTTCAAAACAACTGTGTTTGCCAGCCAGGTTGTCTGCGACAATCCGTCCCTGACGATTCGACAATGATCCCAGAGGCGCAAACGTCTTCTTACCTGTGACCAGTTGAGTGGTTTCAATGCAGTCACCCGCAGCGTAGATATCGGGATCTGAAGTCTGCAGCCTGTTATTGACAATGATTCCGCCCCGCGGAGAGACCAACAGCCCGCATTCCCTGGCCAGTTCGTCCTGAGGTCGCACTCCCGTTGAGATCAATACCAGCTGGGCGTCCAGTTTCTGGCTGACTGTTATGACCCGGGCGACAACGCCATTCTCATCACCTTCCAACGCAATCACACCTTCGGAAGTGTAAACATCAATATTGTTTTTTGTGAGGTGATGAGACAGCATTCTTTCAATGGGTTTTTCGATGAATCGAGGCAGCAACTGCGGCATAAACTCTACAATGGATGTTTCAAGGCCCCACATATCTTCCAATCCTTCGGCCATCTCTATCCCAATCGCACCACCACCGATAATAACCGCTTTTTCAATATCGCTCTCCCTGATATATTGCTGCAACGAAATTGCGTTCTTCAGGCTGCTGACGGTAAAAACCCCTTTCAGGTCAACACCCGCAAACGGAGGAATGATCGGCTTACTGCCAGTGGCAAGCACCAGCTTGTCATAGGGGATCGTTTCCTGTGTGTTTGTCAGCAGATCTTCCAGTTGGACGGTTTTTGTCTCACGGTTGATGGCTATCGCCCGGGTACTGGTTTTTGTCTCTACCCCTTTGGCACCGGAAAAAAATGCTTCATCTCTCAAAACATCGAAGCTGGTGGAGCGAAGCGCATCTGCATCCGCCACGTCGCCGCCGATAAAGTAGGGGATACCACACCCCCCATATGAAATCAGACTATCCTGATCGATAATCGTAATCTGTGCCTCGGGTTTGAGTCTTTTTAAATGACAGGCGGTTTTTGGTCCGGCGGCCACTCCGCCGATGATAACTATTTTTTCCATTTTCATCCTTTTAAATGGTTGGGGCGGTGAATACTAAAGTGCTTTCAATTTTCTTTTTTGTTTTAAGACTTTCCGGTCGTTATTTCCTCCTGGGGAGATGGTAACGGCTGTATAGATCTCCGGTCAGAGCGAGCAAGGCAATGAAATTTTGTTCATTCCTGACCCGGACCAGGACTTCAACATAGGAAGCACTGGTATATTTCTGCTGCACCAGAGACACATTATACCCTGTACTTTTCCCAATCTTGAGTTTTTCGATCTCTTTCTCCATCAGATCTTTTGCCAGTTCCTTTGACAGGATGGCATTTTTCTCCTCTTCCAACCCGAAATGCAGATTCCTTAGAACCGTCTGCAGATTAATAGCCAATTGGGACTTGGCATCCCGAAGCTGCAGTTCCAGCTGACTGCGTATTATTTTTACCTGGGAAATTTTCTCCGGTGTGATCTTATCAAACAGCGGTACAGTCCAGGTTACGCCGAGAACGTAACCCTGGAGCTGAGATTTATCAAACACCTGAAGTGATTCAGCACTGCTGGCACCATATCCTGAGAAGCTGTATTGAAAACTCAAATCCAGATTTGTCTTGTCCAGGTTTACCGCTTCGCCGAGATCGATACTGTTTGCTTTAAGAGACGCCTGCAACTTATTAATCTGTACACTGTTGTGATAACTTTTTTGCAGCAGTTTCTTAAAATCCAGCGGTTCTCTGTGAATTGATGGGATGTCGGCCGGTTTAAATCCAAAGGAGACATTCTCCAGATTCAGGGCTACCCGGATTTGATCCTCGATCTCCTGTTCGCTGATCTGTGCAGACAGGAGACTCTGTTGATTACTGGCCAGCTGGGTTTCCGCCTC
>JABGPJ010000044.1:2419-3654 GCA_018645005.1 Deltaproteobacteria bacterium
AGGGAGGCCGACTTCAGCTGCTGGATCGTGGTCGTCAATTGTGATCGGTTTGGCTGTTCTGCCAGAATCAATTGGGACTGAACCGCCTTTTCTCCCATGACACTGGCCTGCAGAGTGATACTTCGATTTTTGACCAGTGTTAGAATATCGCCCAGTGAGATTTCGAGCAGTTGCCGATCACGTTCAGAAACCAGTTTGGAACGGCTGAATATCTCCGGCTCCTCTTCTTGAAACAGCTTCAAGAGCTGCCGGTCAGAATCGGTCATCGCCATCAGTGAGTAGACGTTGGGAAAGGCAACGAGAATTCCCAGCAAAAAGATAAAAATCTTAATCAAGCCCTCAACAGAGAGGGATCGTTTCTTTTTTTTATTCATATTCCAGATTTGGTTTAAGACTGTTTTAAAACTCTATCGGAACACTGCAGGAGGGTCGTTCAAAAATGAGAACAAACCGAGTTGGCCATGCTTAAAATTCTCCTGAATACAGACTATTCTGGCAAGAGCAATTTATGTTCAAATGTTGACCGTGGCAACATAAAAGTATCTATCAAAACAGCTTTCTTTGATCAAGTACTAGTTCCATGAGGCGGACAACAATTATCTGACGCTCTGCCGGAAGACCCGGGGTTGTTCTTGTCAGAAAGGCCAAAGTTATCGTAGCGTTGTAGGCAAAAAGGAGACATTCAGATGGATAACGAACAAAAACGTGTCTGCCCGGTTGAGAGAGCCGGCAGTCTTGATAATAGAATACGAAGATGGTTGCAAAACCCGAAAAAAATATTGGGGCCTTACATCAAAGAAGGGATGACAGTTCTGGACCTGGGTTGCGGCCCAGGTTTTTTTTCTATTGAGATGGCTCAAATGGTCGGGAAATCCGGTCGAGTGATTGCTTCCGATTTACAGGAAGGGATGCTTCAGAAAGTCAGAGCTAAGATCGAAGGAACGGAACTACAGCAGCGGATCAACCTGCATCAATGCAAGGAGAACAAAATAGGCCTGACAGACAATGCTGATTTTGTACTGGCATTCTACATGCTTCATGAAGTTTCCGATCAGGAAGGACTGTTTAATGAGATCCGGACTATTCTAAAACCGTCAGGTCATCTGCTGATCGTAGAACCCCCCTTCCATGTTTCAAAATCGGCTTTTGAAACAACTATCAAGAAAGCCCAAAGCGCCGGGTTCACATTGTTCGAAAGGCCGAAGATATTTTTCAGCAAGACCGCCGTTTTAAAA
>JABGPJ010000044.1:3754-35001 GCA_018645005.1 Deltaproteobacteria bacterium
TTCGGTAACAGTTCGACAACCAGGGCCGTTATTTGTAATCTGGACAGTAAACCCATCGGTTATGCCGTCTACTTTTTAAATTACTCAACCTGGCTTGGCAAGCATGGGCTTTATCTTGAAGATTTATATGTTTCCCTGGAGTTTCGGAACATGGGAGCAGGCAAAGCGATTCTGAAACATCTGGCCCAAATTGCCTTCTCAAAGGATTGTGGTCGTTTCGAGTGGAGCGTGCTCAATTGGAATGAGCCAGCTATTCAGTTCTATCAATCTATTGGTGCAAAACCACAAGACGAATGGGTTGGTTACCGTCTGGAGGGGCAAGCACTCGAACTGTTTGCAAAGAGTTGATGATGCATGGGATAAAATCCAAAGTCTTGTCATTTGTCCGGCAGAGACCAATGAGGAATAACATTGGTTTATGACGCCATCCCTGCAGCCAGGCTCCCGACAGACATCATTTTCTCTGATTGAATCAACATTTCCTGGGGTTTTTTCTGTTCCGTAATATCCTGACAGGCAGCGGCCATACCCACCAAATTGCCATGAATATCCGAGATAGGCGTGTTAAACCATTGGACTGTAATAATCCTCCCAATCTTTGGTCAGATTATCGTTAATATTCTCATTCGATTTTGGATCTGTTAGCAAGTGAACTTCTTTGACTCGCTGACGTTCATAATCAGGCACTAAAATATCGAATGTATTGCGCCCGATAGCTTCTGCTTTTGAATAACCGAATATTTTTTCAGCCGCTGGATTCCATGCGGTAATGATAAACTCATTATCAAATTCTATCACGCCCATCGGTGTGGATTCAACATGATTGACCAACCTGAATTGTGATTTCTGTAACTCCTCTTGAGCCTGTTTTTGATCCGTAATATCAATTACAGTTACCAAATTGGCTGGATTCCCATTGTAAGAGACTGACTTTGAATAGTTTTCAATCCAATCTCTTGGCTTCAGCAGTTTGATCTCCTCAGGTGAAAGCCCGACACTTTCAGCGAAGGCACTGTTCCAGAAAACAAACTGACCTTCCATATCAGTTTCCCAGTATTCATCTAAAATTGTATCTATTACTGTTCTGTATTTTTCTTCACTTACTCTGATTGTTTCATCTGTATTTTTTTGATCAGTAATATCTTCAATGATTTCCAGAAACGGTTGATGACTCCCTTTTTCCACCTTTTCAAAACGAATCGGTCTGGCATTGACTTTAAGCCATCGGATACCGTTTTTTTCGTCCCTGTAGCGCACTTCAATTGTGTTTTCTATGCCGGATGCAACCATATCATTTCGAAAATCGAGATATTTTTCCTGATCTTCCGGATGAAGTGCTTCTGCCAGCTGTTTGCTCTTTGTGTGTTCAACAAGATTAAACATACGTTGATTCGCAAAGCTGATTTGACCATCAGGGCGTGTGATGACAATCGCCCTTGAAGCCACATTAAGCCCATCAATGAGTTCATGATAACTTCTTTCAGTGGCTTCCAGGCTGGCAAGTCTTCTGCCGCCAACAATTTTTTGTATCTTCAAAATTGCCCGGGTTATGACAGGCAGGGAAAACCAATGCCTGATTGTGTCTGTTCCATTATCCATAAAATTCGGTCAGTCTTCTACTTACTCTATATTTGAATCGGCCTCATAGGCCTCTTGAACAGAAATAGTGACTTCCCCGCTAGTTCGCAGATCCCCCCAAGCGTGTGCGTGTCAGCTATCCTGTTTACCTGGTAGAAAGCAGACCCAATTACATTGGAGTAGATTATTGATGATGCTGTGATTGAACTCCCATATTGCAGAAACCTACCATTTAATAGACAGTATTAATAGTTAAAAGGAGGTGATCTCCCCTGGGACAACAATCACAAAACTGGTTAAATCCTTTCGCTTGACAAGGATTCCAATTTTCCGCACGATTTAAGACATAATCAGAATAGAACATCACGTTGGCATCATTCTATAAACACGCACCCCTGGAGACATCATGATACTGCTTAACCCAAAAACCGAGACGTATGCCCATCTGGACGAGAAATCCCGTCAAATCATGTTAAAGACGATCGATTTTTTTGAGAACAAAGGCAAACAGAAAGTTATAGATGATTTCAATGATAAGGTCTGGTACGCTGACTTTCTCGAATTTTTGAAGGAAAACCAGATTTTTGCCACCCTGTTGACACCTGCAGGGTATGGTGACAAAGACGCACGCTGGGATACCCGGCGGATTTGTGACTTCAACGAAATTCTGGGATTTTATGGACTCAGCTACTGGTATACCTGGCAGGTCTCCATTCTTGGTTTGGGACCGATCTGGATGAGCAACAACGAGAAAGTCAAACAGAAAACGGCTCAATTGCTCAAGGACGGTGCCATCTTCGCTTTCGGGCTTTCGGAAAAACAACATGGGGCCGACATTTACGCCAGTGATATGTCATTGATCACTATCGGAGAAGGAAAATATATGGCAGAGGGCGGAAAATATTACATTGGCAACGCCAACGAGGCGGCTCTCGTCTCAGTTTTCGGCAAAAATAGTGAAACCGATGAATATGTCTTTTTTGTGGTGGATTCCCAGCATCCAAATTACGATTGTGTCAAAAATACCGTTTCCAGCCAGAACTACGTGGCGGAATTCGCTCTGAACAGTTATCCCATCACAGAAAATGAGATCTTACATACCGGCAGAGATGCCTGGGACGCTTCCCTCAACACAATCAATGTCGGCAAATACAACCTGGGATGGGGCTCAATCGGCATTTGCGGCCATGCATTTTATGAAGCCCTGAATCACGCCTCGCATCGTAAACTGTTCAACTCGTTCGTCACCGATTTCCCCCACATCAAAAAGCTTTTCAGCGACGCGTACTGTCGCCTGACAGCAATGAAGCTGTTCGCTCTCAGGGCCAGCGATTATATGCGATCAGCCTCTAAGGATGACCGTCGTTATCTGCTTTACAACCCGATGGTTAAAATGAAGGTTACGACCCAGGGAGAGGAGGTGATCAATCACCTTTGGGATGTCATCGCCGCCAAAGGCTTCGAAAAGGATCAATATTTCTCAGTGGCAGCCATCGACATTCGCGCTCTGCCAAAACTGGAAGGTACCGTACACGTTAACATGGCACTGATCATTAAATTCATGCCCAATTATTTCTTCAACCCCGGTCAGTTTCCGGAAATCCCTGAGAGAATCGATGCCACCAATGACGATTTCCTCTTCCAGCAAGGCCCAACCAAAGGTTTGGGGAGCATCCAGTTCCACGATTTCAATCTTGCCTACGACAGTGTAGACCTTCCTAATATTTCGATCTTTAAACAGCAGATCGAAACGTTCAAAGAGTTTATGACAAAAGCGACTCCGAGCGGAGATCAGGCCAAAGATGTTGATTTTCTGTTAATCGTCGGGGAACTGTTTACGTTGGTCGCCTATGGCCAGCTAATCATAGAAAATGCAAAGATCAAGAACCTGGATGAAGACATACTGGACCAGATTTTCGATATCATCGTGCGCGATTTCTCCAAATTCGCTTTACAACTTTATTCAAAAGCCAACAGCACCGATACGCAGATGGAAATCTGCCTGCGAATGATTGAAAAGCCCTTTGGTGATCCATCCAAATTTGACCGTGTCTGGAATAAATACATCATTTCCAAAAAAGACATCTACAACATGAACGACTGATGAATTTGGCTATTTGGATCATCGAGCTGCGGACCTCCTCCAATTGAAAAGGACAAGGCAGGGGGGATCTTCGACGTGAAAGGCGGGGAGAGATAAAAACAGAGGCGGATGAGAAGAAAATTCGAAGCTTCTCATCTGCCGCTTTCAGATTAAGTCTCAAGTATTGACGGCAATGCTTTAATGGTAGAAACAGCATCCTTCATGATGGTTTGCACCAGATCCTGAACCTTTGGCAGGTCGTTCACCCGTTGTGCACATTCACCACCTGCGAACATGGCCAGCTCCTTATCCCCATCACTCACTGCTTTGATGGCTCGATTCTCGAAATCAATAAGTTTCAAGGCCCCTTCAGTCATTGGTCCAGGCGTATCCAGAAACAGCTCGGGAGTGTGCTGCAGGGTGTTCTTCTGATGTTCTTTTGATGTCGCTGTTTTTATCCATCTGGCAGGTCCGACAAATCCCCTGGCAACCAAGGTTCCGCGATCACCTGCTTCAACAATTCCTTCTTTCCACAGTTGAGCAAAATCACTTTCCTGGGTGGCAAGAAATCGCGTCCCCATTTGAATTCCCGCTCCACCGAGAGATAGAGCTGCTGCCAGGGTTTTACCATCGCAGAAGCCGCCCGCTCCAACCACAGGCGTTCCAAACTCTTCCAGAGCTTCAACAACAGACGGAAGGAGTGTCATGGAATGAACGGGTTCCCATGATGTGTGAAATCCACCTTCATGTCCTGAAGCAACAATCAAATCAATCCCCGCTTTTTGGCATCTCAAGGCGCCCTTCACGGAAGGTACGACATGCAACCATTTGAATCCGGCGCCTTTGATCTTATCTCCCCATCCCACTGGATCACCGGCTGATGTGAAAATCACTTTGAATCTTTCCTTCAAATCCGGGTCTTCTTCCCTGAGCTCAATCGCGGTATTGACAATTTTTTCGGCATCTTCCTTCATTTCGGCCGCGACCATCACATTCAACCCAAAAATCCCCCCGGAGGCCTTCGTAGCATCGGAGGTTTGGCGTATCACCTTACGCAGGATCGTCTCCATATCATCTTCTGGTTCAGCACCACCGGTTTTGGCATAATGTGCATAAATATCTTTCTGAAACTCTTTGTTGCCTGATGTGATTCCACTGGTTGAAAGGAGTCCCAGCACACCGGCATTAGCGGTGGCAATACAAAGTTGGTTGTTGCTGAAAGGACCCATGCCGGCCTGAATGATTGGATATTTTACCCCCAATAAATCGCACAATTTTGTCTTGATCATCTTCTGGTCTCCTAAAATAATTTTACTGGATTAAAAATAGAACATATGCTCGATTTTTATATATTCCCATCTCTTTGTCAAACTCTTTGTCAGAAAAATTGTACGTTTATTCGATTTTTCTGCTAATGCGGAAAAAAGTGGCTTTTCGATATGGCCCAGTGGATTTTTCATATCGACGGCCATTGCCAGACAAACATTTTTAACCCGTGATTGGGTTATTAAGTCTGTTTTAAATCAAATGGAAAAGACACACTTGCCATATATACATATTTGGCGTTAGTTTTGTAGTTAAGCTTGCATTTTTTTGAATATACTGTCAGTCAATTAAGAAAAAATAACAAGACAGAAAAATTACTCTGAAATATACATTGACCGGAAATGAAAACAGGTTCGAAAACAGACCCTTTTTATTGAACCGACCGGTCAGCAAACTGTCTCTTGAATAAGGAAAAAACTTGGACACAAATCAACCTGTCAACATCCAGTTTGTTAAGGTATCTATCATCAACGCCATCAATGAACATCGCCGTACCGTCTCATTTTGTCTGGTTGTGATATTCATTATACTGGCAGATTCGGTATTTCACCGCTTCTACACATCCATCATTGAATTCCTGAACATTAAATTTGGGATAGCGATAGAATTGCACCAACTGGTTGACCTCGGGTTCGCGCCTGAGATCTGGACCGGAGTTTTGGCAGTCGTTCTGGGAACCTTGATCATCGTTATCGCCATTGCTGCCGAATCGACCCCTCGCTTGATCGATCTTTATATGAAGGACTGGCTGAGCCTGTTTTTCATCTGGTTCATTGTTCTGGCTTCACTGCATGCTTTTGTTAGTATGTTTTATGGTAAACCCATGGGTCGTAACTCTAGTATTATCCTGAACACATACGGATTCCTGACGCTCTCTTATGTCCTTGCCCTACCTTATATCTTTTATATTCTGATCTACTCAAAAACCAGCAATGTCGTTGCCACCATCTCGGGTGAAATCCTAAAGTGTCTGAAGAAAATGACTCACTCGACAATCTACGGCGCTATGGAACAAGAGGTTATCGTTGAGAGGTATCAGCGTGAGATTATGGACTCTTTGGACCAGCTTGACGATTTGTTGAGCTTCGTAGAGTTCAAAGAGACACAATCAGATCTTATTAGACAGATCGGAAATATCATTACGGTCTATATCAAAGGCAAATCAAAATTTAACAACAACTTCTTTCGGTTAACAAAGGCGATTAGAGATAACGCCACCTACCGGACCTATACCGAACAGCAATATGAAGAGATGCAGGATAGCGCCAGTTTCTATGAAGTAAAGGTTTTTCGGCTGCTGGGAAACTCCTACATTAAAATGCTGGAGATGAATCGCTATGATATAGCCTCCCTGATCCCTGCCGAACTGGTTGATATCGGCACCTCTTGTATAGAGGCCAACAACCCGCAGATTCAGAATCATATCAATATCCGGTTCAATACCCTGTTCAGATTTGCAATCAAGCATGCCATCCGGAACAACGAACCCCGTAACCTATACAATCTGGCTTTCCACTACGCCAATATGATCCTGGCCTATATCAAAGCAGGAGAGGTGGACCAGACCAAAGTCTGTTATGAACGCATCAGGTTTTATGGTCACGAAGTCTATAAAAACGCCAAAACTAACCCGGCCCTCTATTTCATCGTTGATACACTAACTTTTGAACTTAAAAAATGCCAAATTGCGGTCAAAGAGCAGAATTGGAGTCGGGAAGACCAGCTCTATCTCTTAAAAATTGTCCTGGATCTGGATCAGCCCCCTAATTTTTCGAAAGATGAGATGGACAAGTCAATGTTGGGGGGCAATAACGGAACCAGGAGGGTACAGGTTGGTCTGGCTCTTTATTATCTGGAACAGGGGATGGATGATTTTGCGGAGACCATCATCGAAGACTACCTGGACGACCTGGCTCATTTTAATGAGAATGAATTCAGGAAGATTGTCGAAAACCAATGCTTTTTGTTAAGTATCTACGGCCCCACCTTCTGGGAAGATACCGATCGGGGTAATATGAACATTTACTTTGCTCCGGAAAAAAACCAGATTCAACCGCTTAAGGAGATGGTCAATGAGCAAATTAAGAGACGGCTGCGAAAACTGGAAGCAGATACCCAATATCTGACAATGGAAGTTGAAAGCCTGTTGCATAAGCGAAATCTCCAGGATGGCTTCCTGAATGATATCGATCTGGAGAAGTTGGAGGAGTTGCAGCATAAAGTCTCTCTTCGCAAGACCCGGCAGATTGAAGAGGGCGAATGGGAAATCGAAAACGACATGCTCTACACTCTGATCAGCATTGCTTTTTCAGACAGGGATATTGATGAATCTGAAAAGGATGTCATTCAATCCGCGTTCAAGTATTTGCTGCCGGATGTTAACGAAGATAAATTTGATACGTTTTTTATTGCAACTGCGCAGAAGTATATGAGGCTTGAGAATCTAGAAGCACAAACTCAGCAGTTTGTGATATCACTCAAGGAACTGAACACCCACTTCGATAGTGATCCAGTAAAACTGCAGGATATACTCTTCAAGTTTATCGAACTTGCCAATGCAGATAACTTTATTCATGAAAATGAAGTCCTGTTGGTCGAAAAAGCCATAGAAGTCTGGAAACTGGAAGGCGGAGTGAGACAAGATGAAAAAGACTGCCTTGTTTACGATCAAAAGAACTAAACCCACTATTTAAACAATGGTTCTCCGGGTCAAGGACGAAGTTCGCACTCGCCTCCCTGTCATAATAGGGGAAATAAAAAAATATCTTAAGACAAACACCGAGAGGATCTTATGCGCGTTGAAAACTGGAAGGATGTTGAAGATGTGAAAATTGAAAAATTCCCCTATAAAGGAGAAATGCTTGATGTCATCGGAACCAGTGTCCGCTGGTTGTCAAAACAAGGTGATGACGGACATGGGAATCCTGAATATGGACTGCGGTTTTTTACCATTCAACCGGGAGGACAAATCCCCATCCACAATCATTTTTATCACCAGACCATGTACATTGAAAGTGGTGAATTCGAATGTTACGCGTACGATCCCAGCACCGACAAAGTCGTTGAAGCAAAAGTGTGCGGCCCTGGATCCTCCGTCTATATCCCGAGCATGGAGCCCCATGGAATGAAGAACATTGGCAGCGAACCGGCAACATTCCTCTGCTGTATTTGCAACGTCTATAATGACGAAGAAAAATGTTAACGGAAAATCCGGTTGAGACATAATGACAGTTGTACAATAGGGAAAGATAATGGAAAGCAAAACAGGCTCACTCATTCTCATTGTCGACGACAATAAGGAAAATCGGGAGATCTTAAGTCTCTTAATCGGAAAAAAAGGCTATCAGACCATTGTCGCTGCAAGTGGAAAAGAGGCTCTGGAAATTGTCTCCACCCGTCCGCCCGACCTGATTCTATTGGATATCATGATGCCCGAAATGGATGGGTTCGAGACCTGCCACAGATTGAAGATGATGGAGGGGGTCGCGCAAATTCCAGTTATTTTTGTCACAGCGCTCGCCCGTGACAAAAACATCGAAAAAGCCTTTGAAGCCGGTGGCAGCGATTACATCACCAAACCCTTTATCCGTGAAGAGGTTTTCGTTCGGATCAATCTTCACATTAACCTCAGTAAAGCCAATAAAAGAGTTCTCAACACGATGGCAGACCTGGAAAAAAGCCGGGATGATCTGCTTGCTGTCCTCGATCAGCTACGCGTGAAAACCCTGATCATCGATACAGCGGGTTTTATTCAGTTTGTCAGCGCGTCCTGTGAAGAGATAGAGGGTCTAAAACGAGATCTGGCGCTGAACAACCATTGGATGGATATACTGCCTTTGAGCGACGATTCCAAAGAACAGCTGCAGCATATCATCAATCTTCCCCCGGGGGAGAGAGATCGAGCCACTTTGATTCTGGAATCAATCTTTCACAAACTCTACTGGATGGACGTAGAGGTCCGGGAAGATCCAAGACACCCTGAGCGATCCATCATCTGTCTTTATGATATGACCGAAATTCACACCCTGCGCGATCAGGTCAGGCAGTCTAACTATGTGAATATGGTGGGGAACAGTCAACCCATGTTAGAGATGTACGAGATGTTCGATCAGGTTTCAGAAGGGGATTGGACAGTTCTCATTGAGGGAGAGACCGGATCGGGTAAGGAACTGGTCGCACGAAGTATTCACGCATCCAGCCAGCGTAGAAATGGCCCTTTTATCGCCGTTAACTGCGCGGGACTCAGCGAATCGCTGCTGGCCAGTCAGCTGTTCGGACACCGCCGCGGTGCATTCACCGGTGCAGTTTCGGATCAAACTGGATTTTTTGAGGCCGCTGAAAAAGGGTCGCTTTTTCTGGATGAGATCGGGGACATTCCCATGGGCATGCAGGCCAGCCTGCTTAGAGCCTTACAAGAACACGAAATCATCCGTATCGGTGAAAATCGTCCCAAAAAGATAGATGTGCGTATCCTCACGGCGACCAACCAAAATCTAGGAGACCTCGTACAGCAGGGTCTTTTTCGTGAAGACCTCCTCTACCGCATCCGGGTGGCACGGATCCGTGTGCCGCCGCTTAGAGAAAGAAACGGGGACATTCCCGTCCTCCTGAACACCTTCCTGTCGGAGCGGCGCATTTCCATGGGAAAGCCTGCTGTCAATTTCGGTGTGGAAACCATGCAAATACTGACCGGGTACCGCTGGCCGGGTAATGTCCGTGAGCTGAAAAATATCGTCGATCACTGCATTATTCATTGCAAAAAGTCGGTGATCCAGCCTGACGATCTGCCACCAGAAGTCAGAAACACTGCGCAAATGCCGGTACAACCAGCTACTCCACAATCCGAACAAGTTGCAACGGCGGGACTTCCAGCATCCATTACAGAGGTTGATGAAACTGCGCAAATTACCACGGCTCTCAGTCAGGCTAAAGGCAATCGAACACGAGCTGCAAAGCTGCTGGGAATCAGCCGCGCCACGCTTTACCGCCGGTTGGAGCAGTTGCATATCGAAATCTGATTCCGCTGCCATCTATAACAAAGGGTCGGCTCATAAATTAGTCAAGTGTTTCTCATTAGCGTTAAAGAAACACGTCGCATGAAAAGGAAACACGTTGTCTTGGGATTTTGTCTGCAAAATGTCCAGTCTTTATGGGACTTTTGCGGACAGATTATGCCAAGTTATTTTTGTACGATCCCTATGTGAAGTTATTTATGAACGATCCCAAAGTAACCTGAAAAAGGTCATGCCAGAAGAAAACGTCAGTCTCGAGTATCGAGGTAAAATTGCTATCATCACCCTGAACAGGCCCCTGAAAAGAAATGCACTCAATGCCGCAATGTTTTCCCACCTGGAAACGGTCATCAAACAACTGCAGGAGCACTTGCCACGGGTTGTGATTCTAGTGGGAGAAGGCAATACGGCTTTTTGTGCCGGATTTGATGTCCACCCGGACAACCCCATGTTCGAATCTTTGCTGGCGTCCGCTGAAAACAATGATGAGGTCCCTGCACGGCGATCAATCGGACGAGTGAGGGCGGTGGTGGACGGTTTAATAGAGCTGCCAGTGCCCATCATTGCCGCTATCAACGGACAAGCTTACGGTGGCGGGGCCGAAATTGCCATGCGTTGCGATTTGAAAGTCATGGATTCCAACGCCGTCGTCTGTTTTTCAGAAACCCGTCTGGGGCTCATGCCTGACTTTGGAGGGACCCCAAGCCTTGTCCGCCTAGTCGGTCCTTCTGTCGCTGCCGATCTGATCCTGACAGCCAGAAAGATTCTGGCTGATGAGGCGCTGTCACTGAAACTGGTCAACCGTCTCAGTGCCCCGGGCAAATCACTGAACGATGCCATTGCGCTGGGAGAAGCAATCGCTGCCAACGGACCAAAAGCTATTGGCGCTGCACTGGAAGTGATCCGCCGCAGTCCAGACCTGCCACTAAAAGATGCCTTGACACTCGAGATAGACAGAGCTGTCTCACTGATCGCCTCCGGCGAATGCATTCACGGTGTTGCCGCTTTTCTCGAAAAAAAAGCACCTGTTTTCCCTGATTAAAGCTCTAAAGTTGACGTCCTCCATTCCAGCCCTGGCCTCTAAAGACACCCATTGCGGTTTTTTCTGACGCAAACTGTCTCACAACTGTCTCGGATGAGACAGTTGTGAGACAATGCGCCTGTCTCAGAGGCATCCCCGGAATTGGATTTAAGTTCTATTTTATTGATATATTTATGTATTAATATACACCTAGAGCATGGCACACCCCCTGCATCATAAATAACAAGAACAGATAACTCTCTCACAAAACAAACAACACACAAGTCATTAACAAAGAGTAATAAATGAAAAACAAAGCCGCAATAATTCTGATCTTTTTAACCATGATCATCGGCTATGGATGTGAAGAGACATTGAAAGAGGAAATAGTTACTGAAGCGACTGAAGAGACGACTGAAGAAACAGCGGCCGAATCGAATTTAGCCAGCATCAATGTCAGTATTAATATGAATGCCCAATCGAACCAGGCAAATTTCAATGCATTGGGCACAGTTGATGAGATTGCAACAATTACTGTCGACGCTTGGGATGCATCAGATGATACGGCGATCAGTTCCACAACACTCGACAACATTGACGGAATCTGGACTGGTACACTAGGCCAATTACCTTATGATCTCAGCCTGAATTTCAATGCCAAGGGTCTAAATGCGGATGATGAGGTCATATACTCAGGCACTCTCACACAAACGCTCGTTGAGGGGGCTGACAACGATGTGTCAATTGCTTTATCTTCTATTGATGATGGCGTGCAGCCTGATAACCCGGTCATCGTTTCAGTAAGTATACCTCAGAAGGTATTGATCGACTCAGATCCGCAATTGATTTCATTTAATATCAATTATACCGCAGACGTCTCATATACGATCAATGTCACTAGTGGTAAGATTGCAGCCGCCTTTGACGATGTACCTGTCAGTTCATTGTCAGGTGTTCACAACCCGGCCAGCAATCTTGACCTGTTTTTCACAGCGCCATCCTCACCAGGCGCCGTTGAATTGACCATCACCATCAAGGACCTGATCTCCTCTGATACCGTTGGCGCCAGCTATTTTTTAGACGTGGTCAGCTTCGATCCTGATACCTGGACCGATTCCGGTGTGATTGTTATTTTCGGTCCCGCCATTACAGATTTGGCTTTCAGCCGTAGTGCCACCGCCCTGAAGTTAACGCTCAGCACTAATCCTGAAAGCGGGTTGGTCTATGATTGGCAGGGAACTGGCGACTTTGCCAGCCTTAACACTTCCGGAAATCCCATATTCATTACGGATTTCAATGATGCACAAACCGGCGAGATCCGTGTTACAGTGACGGATGAAAATAATTTGACGGCATTTATGACCCGGACTATCCTTGCCGGAGACTACCCCTATACGGTAAACGAGTATATCCTGGATATGCCGGGGATTTACATCTTTGATGATACGACACAATTGCTGTGGCAGGATAATACAAACAAAATCAGTAGAAAATGGGCAGATGCGAATACGTACTGCCAGAGCCTGAACCTGGTTAACTATCTTGTCTGGCGACTGCCAACAAAAAACGAGCTGGTTAATATGTATGCCAGAAAAGGCGATTTCAGCAATTTCTATCCCGAGAAATACTGGACCGCAGACGAGGATCCGGTCCACAAAAACAAAAGGTTCACCGTCTCTTTCAAAGACGGAACCGTAAAGTCTGAGGATAAGAACAAAAAGAAACTCGTCCGGTGTGTGAAGGATTAATCCACCGCGTTTAGCCGCCGCTAGATGAAGAAGAAGGTGTTATAAGGTCTTCACCATCCTGAAATGCGGCGGAATCTCCCACAGCGCTTGCATGGCTGGAAACCGAGTTTCCAGCCACTTTTCCATCCCCATGTTTTCATAGAACCCAATCGCCGGGTTCCCCTCATAAACATCCAGATGCACTGATTTAAACCCGGATTCAGCAGCCTGCTTAAAGGCATTTTCGAGGAGTTTCCTCCCAAGACCCTGCCCTCGGTTTTCCTCACGAATAGAAAGCAGGTGAACATAATAGGCGCTTTTGGGCACAAAAGGGACGACATAGTTCAAATGTTGGGAGCAGGTCATGACGTGGGCCAACAGATCACCACTGAAAAGGCCTGCAGCACCTTTTCCGGACTGGTTTTCCAGAAAAGGGCGCAGCCCTCCGGAATACCCCTGTTCAAAGCCGAGTAACTCTCCGTCTTCCAGAGCTATAGTGGCACAATCATGGGAATAGGAACACTCAGCCGATTGCCAGAGCGGTGTGATCCAGCGACTGAAGAGCTCTCGGTCATTTCTGACAAGACACCCAAAAACGCTGGGATCGGTATCAAAAACCAGATCGGCGATGAGATGATCGAAAATACCAGTTTTGGCGGGTTGCAGCGTGACCTGACCGGGAGTTCTCTTCATTTTCCTCTTTCTTATGCTTGATGCCCAGAAACCTGTTTTGAGTCAGTCATGATTCGGAAAAACCGTCTCAGAGATCGTGGGAGAATAGGTCCGTTGTCTCTACGTAAGCCTGAGAATTTAATCTTGTCAATTTACGAACGCGGCTCATCGAAGCGCGTCATCAGTACCAGCATATCCTCTTCCACAGAGGTGTGGATTTTGTAGGGGATTTTATTGAAGAGCTTGATCATCCCCTTATTGGTCATTGAGGTATACGCCACGAAACCCGCAATCCCGTTTTCCCGAGCGGCATGGATCAATTTCTTGATGATAACATTGGCGATCCCTTTGTTCTGCCACTCTTTTGAGACCGAAAAGGCGATTTCCGCCATATTTCTGGAAGGTTCGAGCAGGTAGACCCCCATCGCAATCACCTTACCAAAACCGAACTCACCTGTCACCGCCACCACTGTCATGTCTTTGACATAGTCGATCTGGAACATGCCTTCCATATCATTACGTAGAAAGCAGGTTTTTTCGTGGAAAAAGCGGGATTGAATGTCCTCTGGGGCCATATTGTAGAAGTGTTCCTGAATGCGACGGTCGTCAACCGGCTTGGCGGCCCTGAAGGTCACCGATTCCTCACCGTACGTTCGCCTCTCTTCCATTTTCGCCGGATAAATGCCGTTGACAAATTCGGTGAGGGTTCTCTTTTTCCCCATCAGGCCTTGTTCTTTTGCTTGCTGTAGCAGTTCGTCCCGGAAATCCGGATGGGCCAGGCTGATCATAGCCATTGCTCTTTCCTGCAGGTTTTTCCCGAAAAGATTAACCGCACCGAATTCGCTCACCACATAAGAGACATCACTTCTGGGGACGACCACGGATCCGCTTTCTAACTCTGCCAAAATGCGGCTGGTTTGCCCTTGATGACGAGTGGCTGGAATGATGATGATAGATTTTCCGCCAGGCGAACTTGACGCTCCCCTCACGAAATCCAGCAGACCGGTGACCCCGGAGTAGTGGTTTTGCGGCATGACCTCTGCCGCCACATGACCGGTCAAATCGATGGCCTTGGCCACATTGACCGCAAGCATTTTGTTGTGCTGCGAGATGATGCTCGGGTCATTGGTATAATCGGAAGGATAGAATTCAATGGCCGGGTTATCATGCAAAAATTGATACAGCTCTTTGGTCCCGATAGCGCTGCTGGCTACCAGTTTTCCTTGATTGAGTCCCTTTTTACGGTTGGTGATCACCCCCTTTTCAACCAGATCCATCATACAGTTGACCATGAACTGACTATGAATTCCCAGATCATTTTTTTCCGACAATGCCTGCATGATCCCCTGGGGTGTATTACCCAGCCCCATCTGAATGGTCGACCCGTCATCCACAAGGTTCCCCACCAATTGACCGATGGTTAGTGCTGATTCAAATTCCGGGATATTTTCAATAGCAAGAACGTCCTCTTCGTGTTCTACAAAGACATCGACATCATCTGTGTGGATGAAACTGTGGCCCAGAATTCGGGGCATGCGAGGATTGACCTGGGCAATTACCAGGTCTGCTGACAGGGCTGCCGCCATCGTGACATCAACTGAAACGCCAAGGCTCATCCAGCCAAAAGAATCTGGTGGAGAAACCTGGATCAGGGCTGCATGCAGGGGCAGGTGCCTCTCCTTGAACAAGCGGGGAACTGAGAAAAGGTTCATGGGCGCTATATAGCGCTTATTGGCTGCCAGGCGACTGCTGGTTGCAGACCCTTGGTAAATAAACCGCACATTCAGATTATTTTCCTGGGACTCGGTGGCAATCAGGCTCAACGGTGAGCGGTCTGAGCTCATGAGTCTGACGATTTCAAGATCGGAAAACCGCTTGGCCTGGTCTACCAGGGTGTTAACCAGGTGGATGGGTTCACCGCAGGCTGACCCGATAAAAATGCGTTTTCCAGAGCGAATCTGGCCAATGGCCTCTTCCGCCGTGCGCAATTTAGCTTGATATCCGTTTGACGAATTGTTCGCACCCATCGGCACCCTCCAAATTCATCTAAAAGCGTCATGCCCTTTCAGGCAGATCAAAAAAAAACAATCACTCTTTATCTTCCAGCCAGCTGACGATATTCAGCAATGTTGTTGTTTCATCTACCATGTCAAGAATATCCCGGCCCGGTCGTGGGTATTTTTCCTGCAGCGTTTCCAAAAACTCAAGGATTTTAATAGAATCCCCGCCCAGGTCCAAAAATGGTTCATCCAAGATGGGTTCCTGTTCAACAATCTCTTTGAAGAGCCTCATCACCATCGCCTGAATTCCGTTTGCCGCAGCGGCTTCTTCCGGTTCAGGCGTTTCGGGCAGTCTAACCAGCAGTCCCTCAAAAGATTCGTCCTGAAACTTCAGGCGATTGGCGTTGTGTTTGATTTTACCGCTGGAGGTTTTGGCGATGGTGCCAGGCTGCAGATAGATCCGTTCGGCAGGGTAAATCTGGAACTGCTGTCCGACCAATTCCACCACCTTTTTGTCCACCGCCGGTAAAATATAGTTTGTGAACATCTCCATATCCTTGAGGAGATTCCCTTTGATCTCCATGGCTAACACCAGTGATTCACCTGATGCGAGTTTGTCAGAGGAGAAAGCGATGACACATCCCGGCCGGATCTCCTCCACCTGGGGCAGAGCGTATTCGATATCCTGAGGATAGTAATTACGACCCCGGATGATAATCAAATCTTTGATGCGCCCGGTGAAATAGAGATCTTTCTCCCACATCAGTCCCAGATCACCAGTATAGAGGAATGGTTGTTCTCTGCCCACAATTTGCTGCTGAAACACCTCTTTGGTGGCGTCTGGATTTTCAAAATATCCTTCACAGATGCTGGGCCCGCTGATCATGATTTTCCCGACTTCACCTTCGGGCAACACCTTATATTTGTCATCCCTGACTAGAATTTCGTGATCGATCATGGACGGTCCGAGGCTGACCAGATATTTTTTCTCCTCATCCGGTGAGGCATCATCAATCAGCCGCAGTTTACCCTCGGTCTCAAGCAGCTTCCGATCGGAACAGAGGGTTTTGAGACCGCTGGACTTGGAAAACATGATCACGGTTTCTGCCATTCCGAAACCCGGTTGAATTGCTGTTTTGCTTAAGCCGCATTCGGCAAAGGTTTCGTTGAACGCCTTGACACCTTTGTAGTGGACCGGCTCTGCACCATAAGTTACGGAAATAAGACAGGAGAGATCCAGCTTCTCTTTCTCTTCTGCCGTCACCTTTTGATAGCAGATATCGAAGGCAAACGGTGGGGCATAGCTGTACGCACAGCGGTATTTTGAAATGGCGTTGAGCCAGCGGACAGGTTTGACAATAAAATGGACTGGTGTCATCAACACCACGAAACCCCCAGAATAAAGAGCGCCGATCATACCTGCAGCCAGACCAAAGTCATGAAACAACGGTAACCAGAGTCCGGTTCCTTTTTCTTCTTCCCATTGGCAGGAGACCTGGGCCTGTGCCATGTTGGCCATCACATTACAGTGAGCAATCATGATGCCTTTAGGGGTGCCTGTACTGCCGGAAGTAAACTGAAGATAGGCCAGGTCTGCAGGTTGCAGCAAAGGTAGATCTTTGGATGTCACTTCTTCATTCAGTACAGCCTCCGCTGTCACGATCTTTATCCCTGCAAACAGATCCACCAGCTCATCTGGCAGACCATTTTTCAAAAACTCGACCAGAATCGGGGTTGTAATCAGGATTTTCGGCTTTGCGGTTTTGACTGTGGGAACAAAGGTTTCCAAATAAGAACGCATCTGTTTCGGGCCTGCAGGCTCTGAGAGAGGCACAGCCAGTACACCACCATAAAGACAACCGAAAAATACCTGGTTAAATGCCAGACTGTTGGGCAGAATAGTCAGCGCCCGGTCACCCTTGTTGACACCGTTTTCCGACAGCCAGCAAGCCACCTGTTTGGCTGTGCGGTCCAGTTCTCCATACGTCAGGATCTCCTCCTGCTCTTCTCCGTCAGTCAGAAATATGATATATTTTCTGTCCGGGTGTTTTGCGGCTCTCTGCCGGGCAATGGAAACAATGGTGTCATTGGGCTGATGCGTCATATCACTCTCCTGTTATCCTCACTGATGCAATTCTTAATTTTCCTACTCGCTGCGACAATTCGTCCTTGGGTCCGCCGTCTATAATAAACGCTGTTTTGAACACACTATAACTTTATTTGGTTTTTGTGAATAGATGTTGCCTCTGGAATTTAAACAAAAAAAGCCGCTTGCCAGGGTCGGCCTGGCAAGCGGCTTTCAATTAAGACCAAAACGAATTAGTGTTTAGCCTTCGTTGATCTTCTCTGTCAGTTCAGGCATGAACTCAAGAATATCTGCGACAATCCCAACATCGGCCACCTGGAAGATGGGCGCTTTCGGGTTTTTATTAACTGCCACGATGAAAGGTGAGCCCTTGATGCCACCCAGATGCTGAAAAGAACCGCTGATACCCATAGCCATGTAAACTTTCGGCTTAACAGTCTGTCCGGAAGTTCCGACCTGCCGTGATTTATCCAGCCATTTCGCATCAACGATCGGCCTTGAACAGGACACAACAGCACCCATGGCTTCAGCCAGTTCGTTGGCAACTTCAATATTCTCTTCATCCTCGATCCCTCGACCTACAGACACAAGAACATCTGATTTGGTGATATCTACATCACCAGCTTCCGGAACGATGATTTCCAGGTATTTGCGACCAACTGCCAGGTCACCAGCATCACCTGATTTATCCACGACCTGTCCACCTGCACTCTTGCTTTCGTCCGGCAGGAAGGGCCCAGGGCGAACATTGATCACTGCACCACCTGAAATATCACATTCCATATGGGCACTGACCTGACCACCGAACTCCTGGCGAACCACTTTGAGTGTTGAGCCATCAACACCTTCGAAGTCAACAGCATCTGCTACAAAAGCAGAGTCCATCTTGATGGAGAGGCCGGGTCCGAGATCCATACCAAAAGTGGTATGGGGTACCAGGACAATGCCATCTGCTGGCAAAACATTAACCAGCGCCTTTCTGACAACCTCAGCGTTTGGATACGCCAACGCTTCGTTATCAATCTTATAAACTTCTTTGTATGAAGCAGCCACGTCATTACAAACCGTGTCCAGCTCAGCGCCTGAACCGGTTACCACAGCAATGGCATCAACGCTGGCATCCAGTTTCTTGGCAGCCACTACCAGCTCCAATGCGGTATCATCGGCTACGCCGTCTTTATGTACGATATATGCGAAGATTTGTGCCATTATTGTAGCCCTCCTTTTGCCTTAAGTAGTTCAATCAGTTTATCAACGATCTCATCTGTGCTTCCTTCCAGCATTTCAGCGCCTTCACCCAGTTCAGGCAGGAAGTAATCTTTCCGTTGGACTTTGGCTGCGCCTGCACCAACCGCATCCGCTCCCAGACCCAGGTCAGCAGCAGTCATCGTTGGGATTTCAACAGAGGCCACTTTTCTGATACCACGAATACCAACATAGCGAGGTTCGTTAATACCGGTCTGTATGGACAAGACACAGGGAAGATCAATTTCATTCATTTCCTGATCACCACCTTCAATTTCCCGACCTACTTTCAACTTTTTATCCTGAACTTCAATTTTGTTGACTAGTGACGCATAAGGCATATCCATCAGGGCTGCCAGCATACCACCAACCTGAGCCGCACCAGCATCCGCCTGGGCACCGGTCATGATCAAATCATAATTGCCTTTCTCAACCACAGACTTCAAAATGGTAGCCACACCTTTACCATCAGATCCTTCAAACGCGTCATCAGAAACCAGAATACCTTTTTCAGCACCCATGGCCATCTCTCTTCTCAAGACCTCTTCTGACTCCTCGTCACCAATCGAAACCACGGTCACAGAACCGCCATGGTTATCCACCATCTGAATGGCCTCTTCAACTGCGTAGTTATCCCATTCGTTAACAGAATATACAAGATCGTCTTTTTCAATGTCGTTTCCGGCACTGTTCAGTTCAATCTCGTTTTCTTCATTATCGGGGACTCTTTTGACACAAACCAAAATCTCCATGTTTATCCTCCAATGTTATTGATACAAAACCCGATTGCGGGGATAACGATTGTTTGCACAAACCGCTATCCCAAATAAGTTCTTACTGTATAAAGCTCTTAATCAGTTTTTTTCCATAAATCACCAATTAAGATAAGGACATTGATCAATCTTTTCTACTTTTTTATATGACGATCAATCAGTTCTGAAAGGTCAATGGCTTCCATTTCTCCTTCCAATCCAGCGACCTTGATGGCATCTTCCATATTTACCAGGCAGAACGGACAGGCTGTCACAATGACATTCGCGCCGGCCGCTTTAGCCATTTCGGCCCTTAAAACACCCATGCGGGTTTCCTCTTCCGGTTCGTAAAAAAGCATCAAACCACCGCCACCGCAGCAGAATGACCGATCCCGGTTTTTCTCCATATCCACCCGTTTGATACCTGGAATACCATCAATAGCATTACGGGGGTCTTCGTAGAGTTCATTATGACGACCCAGATAACAAGGATCATGATATGTGTACACTTTCTGATCATCGTCTGCTTTCTCAAGCTTCAAATCACCTGATTTTACTTTCCTGGCGATCACCTGGCTGATATGCTCTACAGGGGGCAGATCTGTATAGTCATTCTTAAGAACATTTAAGGCATGAGGATCGGCAGTCACAATATTCTTAACCCCAGATTCCAAAATAGCCTCGGTATTCTGCTCTTTCAGATCTTGAAAAAGCATTTCCTCACCAAAGCGCTTGACTTCGTTCCCGGAGTCTTTTTCCAGTTTTCCCAGAACCCCAAAATCAACTCCGGCCGCGTCCAGAACCCTGGCTGTTGCCTTGGCAATGTCTTGCATCCGGTCATCAAACGATGAAATACTGTCAACAAAATAGAGGGTTTCAGCCGTGTCGCCCTTTTCAAGCGACTTCACCTCACAATCGGCGGCAAACTCTTTATCCTTGGCCCAATCCATGCGCTTCTTTTCCATCTTGCCCCAGGGGTTACCACGTTTTTCCAGTGCCTTGAGCGGTTTCTGCAAGGATTGAGGTACCATCCCTTCGTCGACCATCCCCCGTCGCAAATCAACGATTTTATCGATGTATTCGATTCCCAGCGGACATTCCTGTTCACAGGCCCCGCAAGTAGTGCATGACCAGATTTCGTCCTCTTCGTAAATATCACCAATCAGCATCTGGCTCTCGGGTTTCTCACCGAAGATGGGATAATTCTTAAACATCAAATCCCGTCCCTTAATCGAGATAAACCGAGGAGACAATGGTCGTCCAACTGCATTGGCCGGGCAGTGATCGGAACAGCGACCGCAATCAGCACAGGTGTAAAAATCCAGTAGATGTTTCCAGGTGAAATCTTCAAGTTTCTTGACACCGAAAGACTCCAGCTCATCCAGTTTGTCTTCAGTGATACCATACTTCACCGGCTTGATATTACCCCGTTCAACCCGCATAAACAAAATATTGAAGGCTGAAGTATAAACATGAAAATGCTTACCAAAGGGCAGGAAGGCCATGAAGAAGAAAAATGTCAGCGAGTGAAGCAGGTAAGCTACGATATGTATTGCCTGCAACGCAGGAATGGACAGACCACCCAGCATATTTTTAAACAACCAGGACATGGAAGCTGGCGGCAGATAGGCGACATGGGCCCCTTTGACCGTCTCCGCTGCAACCAGAGCGGCTTCAAACAGACTCTCAGTAATCATCATCGTTGAGATCACAGCCAGTACAAAAACGGCTTCACCGGCATGCCCATGGCCATATTTCTCCGGAACCTTGTACCGTTCAGACTCGAACAGACCCCTGCGAATGGCAGCAATGACACAGGCAATCACAACAATTGTCGCAGCATAGTCCTTGATCACAAAATAGGCTCCGCCGTCCAATCCCGGAATCCCAAAATCGGCTTTGAAACCGATGATCGCCAGTGACCCGGTTCGAAACAACAGTGACAGGAAACCAAAAAAGATAGCAATATGCAAAATGCCCGCGAACATATAGCGCGGGTGACGATATTGCACCAGAAATATCTTGAGAAACTGGAATATTCTCTCTGGAATGCGATCGAAGCGCTCATCCGGCGCAGCGGCCAGCAGAGGCTGCATCCTTTTAAAAAGAACAAACGTCAAAAAACCTAATCCCGCCAATGTGATAACAGCGGTCAGCGCAACTATTGGTATGCCTAAAAACGAATAGTCCGCCGGTGGTATCAATACAGGTGACATGTTTTTCTCTCCTCCTTGATCAAAAAAATTCTCGTTTATGCTTGATTTAAATCACTCACAAATTCACTCCCGCTCTCTGCCAAAGCGTTGTCCACCTGATATATTAATGGGGTGGCTACCAACCCTCTAATAAAGATATTCTCTTGATATTTATGTTTAACGAAAGGGAATTTGTACGGTTCCGATTCACTCGTATGGCATCAGGAAGTGGTCTTTTTTAAACGTGTACAACGTTAATAAACAAAAGAGCATCTGTCAATAAAAAGCTTTCCTGGAAGAGGACCTCATAATTCAGCTCTGTGCCCTTAATCAAAGCGTTTTCAAACCAATCGGACATTCATTTTCCAAGCTATGGCGTTAACCGCTAAAATCACCAGGCAGGTTGGCTATTTTAATTATTGAGCGGTGGGAGTGGGTGGTCTGATATGATATCTCGCTGCAAAAGTTTTTCCTTTACAGCGATTCAAAGGCTTGTTTATAGTTAAGAAGCTGCGGAAAAGGATGACCGTTTTAACCCTTGTCTGACTCAGTAGACAGAAAAAAGTTGCACTCAAAACGATTGAGCATCTATGGAAGCAACCTCACCTCAGACTCAAGCATTGCAAGAAAGAAGAGTCGGCGACAGAAGGCAGACGGAGCAGCGCCCCCTTTCAAGCGCTCGCAGTAAACAAAGCTTACCATTTGCCATCTTAAACGCAGTTTTTATTGTTGGGCTGCAGCTCCTCATCATTTTTATCTTTTGCAGCTAAAAACCGCGTGGCAGATGGCACATTAATTGGTCCAGTTCCCGGCTTAATTTCCTTCAAAGTCCTTTGTTAACAGTAAAGAGATGAAGGAGAAAGCCAGCATGACCAGACCCGCCCCCACAAAAGCGACCCTGATATCGAAAAAATCCATGGTTATCCCTGCCAGCAGCGGGCCAATAAACATTCCCAGACTGTGGCCCTGCATCTGAAGTGACATCACTGATCCCATAGAATGAAAGTGACGTCCCTGAATGATAGCCATAGCCGTGGTTGATGAGGTCACCAGGGCGCCTGCCAAACCCGATAGAATCGTTGCGGCAACTATCAGAAGAACGCTGTCAATCCTGGCGAACATCATCATGGAGATAAAAACCAAAATCCCACCGACAAACATCAGTCCCCGCTTGCTCATCCGATCCGCCAGCAGACT
The DNA here is from genome assembly GCA_018645005.1 of Deltaproteobacteria bacterium. GTDB lineage: Bacteria > SAR324 > SAR324 > XYD2-FULL-50-16 > XYD2-FULL-50-16 > JAHJRI01. The sequence continues at coordinate 26,649 of JABGPJ010000044.1, forward strand.
GGTTAGAGGTGTCAAGAGAGCCGTGATCAATACCAGCATGGAAATCACAATTCCAATCATTGAACTGGAAAGACCGAACTCTTGATCCGCCAAGAGCGGAATGAACGTCCAGAGGATGCCCACGCAGAGAATCTGGGCGAATCGGTTCAGAAATAACCCGAGTATAACAGGTTGACGGATCAACCTGGTTAGATTCTCCGGTTTTTCACTATTGAGGAACTTTTTTTCCGATTTCCGGGACGGTAGAAAAAACAGGCAGAGAAAAAAACCCACCAGGCAAACCAACCCCATGCTGACAAAAGACATCTGGATGCCAAAGTGATCTTTGATAACGCCACCCAAAATGGGACCCAGTCCCAGGCCGGAATAGAAGGCTATAGTGAGAATTCCAAGGGTTCTTCCCTCTTCGCCAACCGGGCTGATCTCCCCTGCGTAGGCCTGAGAAACAGGGATAATCATGGCCGCTGAGATACCCTGGAGAAATCGTATCAAAATCAGCGCATTGACACTTTGCGAATAGAAATAACCGATGGAGGTGATAATATAGAAGAAAAGGCCGGTCGTAATAAAAACCTTCCGCCCTTTTGTATCGGAGAGTCTGCCAAAATATGGCAGCAACGCAGATCGAGAGATAGAAAATACACCAAAAATAAGGCCGATCATAAAGCCGGAAGCACCTAGTTCATGAGCATACCCCGGCAACAGGGGGACGACCAGCCCTTGTCCAGTTGTCACGACAATATTGGCAACTGAAAGAATTGCGAGAATCTTGAAGTTCATTCAGAATCAGCTGCACCCTTGACTGGCACCACAGGTCATGCAGACATAACAGGTTCCGGTTCTGAGAAACTCGATCCCACCGCACTCACCACAAGGAATATGGTCATTGGTCGTCACCGGTTTATTGCCTGAAGTCGACTTGCCTGGACTGGACGAAGCGACCACAGTCGCTGGGTTTTCCTCCACATTGTCCCCAGCGGGTGGCGTAATCTGAAAGAAGTCCGTGCGCCCCAGATACTGATAACCGAGAATTCTGAAAATAGCATCGATGAGTGAAGTCGCATTCTTTAAGTAAGGATGCCCTACTACATGGCCATGGGGTTCGAACTTCGTAAATGAGAAACGTTCCACCAGCTTTTCCAGAGGCACGCCGTGCTGTAAGCTAAAAGAAATACTGATCGCAAACTGGTTCATCAGAGCCCTGACTGTGGATCCCTCCTTATAGCCAAGATCGACAAAGATCTCACCCAGGGATCCGTCTGGATTTTCGCCACTTCTGAGAAACACCTTTGTCCCTGCAACTTTGATTTCCCAAGTCCGACCTCTCCTTTCACTGGGCAGGTGCCTGGAACTCCCCCAGTCCAGAGCTTTGTTTTTATTTTGTTTTTGATCGTAGAAGGTTTGTAGTTTCTCGATCTCGTCTTTCAAGTACTTGATCGTTTCCAGATTATGCTCATCTTCTTTTGATGGTGCTGTTGACAGCGGTTGAGAACCCTTAGACCCATCCCGGTATATGGCAATAGCCTTGAGACCGAGTTTCCATGATTCAAGATAGACGTTGGAAATATCATCGACTGAACTTTCATTCGGCATATTGACAGTTTTGCTGATAGCGCCACTGATAAAGGGCTGGATGGCGGCCATCATCTTCACATGACCCATGGGAGCAATCAGGCGTTGCCCCTTGCCACTGGGCATGGCGCAATCAAAAATGGCCAGATGCTCTTTTTTTACATCCTCGCAACTTTCGATGGTGGAGTTGGTTTCAATATATTTGGTTATCACAGCGACCTGGGCATCGGAATAGCCCAAATATTCGAGAACTTTCGGCACACTCTGATTAACCATCGGAATCACACCACCGCCAGCCAGTTTTTTCCACATTACCAGCGAAAAGGCTGGTTCCACACCTGTTGTTGCACAGTCCATCAGCAGGCCGATGGTACCAGTCGGCGCCAAAACAGTGACCTGGCTGTTTCTGAATCCGCTTTTCTCCCCCTGTTCCAGAGCGTTATCCCAACACTTGCCGGCCGCTTGGGTCAGGCTGTCAATCAGCTTGTTGTTCTTGATATTATAAAAATCATTGGAGAGGCTATCCCGGTGCTTTTTGATGACCCCACACATGACCGACTTGTTTTCGGCAAATCGTTTAAATGGCCCGATTTTTTTGGCCATTTCAGAACTAACTTCGTAAGCATGGCCTGTCATGATGGATGTCACAAGTCCGGCAATAGCACGACCGAGAGAGCTGTCGTAGGGACTGCCACACAGCATAAGCAGTGTCCCCAGGTTAGCGTACCCCAATCCAAGGGGTCTGAACTCATGGCTGTTACGGCAAATGTTCTTTGTGGGGTAGCTGCTGAAATCCACCAGTATATCTTGAGCCACCAGAAACACCCGGCAGGCTTTTTTATACTGGGCAATATCGAACGTGCCATTCTTGTAAAACTTCTCCAGGTTCAAACTGGCAAGATTACAGGCGGAATCATCGACAAACATAAATTCGGAGCAGGGATTGGAAGCCCGAATAGGTGCTGAATTGGCACAGGTATGCCAATCATTGATGATGGTGTCATATTGGATTCCGGGATCCGCACACGACCAGGCAGCCTCGCATATTTTTTGGTAGATATAGCGGGCTTTGTGTGTCTCATAAACTTCACCCGTTGTACGATTGATCGTTTCCCACTCTTCGTCGTTTTCGACTGCCCGAAGAAACGTATCCGAAAGTCGAACCGAATTGTTACTGTTCTGACCACTGATAGTAGCATACGCCTCACTATTAAAATCTGAGCTGTAACCATGGGCAATCAGTGCCTGAGCTTTAGCTTCCTCTTTCACTTTCCAGTTAATAAAATCTATAATTTCAGGGTGATCTGCATCCAGACATCTCATGACAGCAGCACGGCGGGTGGTCCCGCCACTTTTTATCGCACCGGCCGCACTGTCCAGCACTTTCAAAAAGCTAAGCAGTCCAGAGCTTTGTCCACCACCGCTCAATTTTTCATTAGCACCCCGCAGCAAACTCATGTTTGATCCGGTTCCGCTGCCGTACTTGAAGAGATTTGCCTCGTTTGTGGCAAGTCTGAAGATACTCTCCAGGTCGTCCTCAACGCTCTGAATAAAACAGGCACTTCCCTGGGGCCGTTCATACTGATTTGTAATCTGGACAAAGTCCTCTTTTCCATCCCAGGCAAAGTTGCTCCCGCTTCCTGATATTCCATATTGATGGAAGAGGCCGATGTTAAACCAAACAGGACTGTTGAACGCACCGTACTGGTGAAGCAAGAGCCACTGCAAATCCGATTTAAAATTATTGGCATCTGCATCAGTCGCAAAGTAGCCATTTTTCAGACCGGATCCGGTGAGGCTTTCCGTGATACGCGAAATCAACTGTTTAACACTGCTTTCATGTCCCTTCTCGCCCGGGACGCCCGCCTTTCTGAAGTATTTGGAGGCAACGATATTGGTTGCCAGCTGACTCCAAGGTTTAGGCACATCAATATCATTCATTTCAAAAACAGTATCACCTTCGGCTGTTGTAATTGATGCGTTTCTCTTTTCCCATTCAATGCTGTCCCAGACGGTTGGTTCTGAATCACTTTTCTTATAGAACGCAGTGCTGAATTTTAGACCACTTTTTCGGCTTGTCATTATCTCTATTCACTCCAAATTTGGTATGGTTAACAATCTATACAGCCGTGATTGTCTGATGTCGCATTAAGGATTTTTGTAACTATTCACTATATTCCCGGAGCCGAGTGGATTGTGATTCAAAACGATGGAAAACAGGACATTTTCCTAACGCGTTTCTGACGAAACACTTGGCTCCAGGGATGGATTCATGTGTGTTTTGAATCATAATCCACTCGGTGGAGCAGATGCTGAACAGAATCGACATGACACATCGATATACGCTCTAGATATTTTCACCGGAAAACAACAAAGGTGCAATCTGTTTTTTTCACTATCGTCATCTGATGGCATCCGTGTTTTGAAAAACGGTCTTAAGAAATAAAACATTTTTATTCGAAGTGCAATTAATTATTTAAGAAAGAACTTTAACTGTTCAAATATTTGATATTCTCCAATTCCTGAAATGTGAGAAGGAACGATTTCAAATTGTCCAGTAACCGCCAAATATTATGCGGATCATCCCCTTCGATCAATAACGATATCAGTAAACCGTTTCTGGACACATCCTGTACAAAATTGAGCAGCGTTACCGGAAACCCATGCTGTTGCTCTGCATTCCGAATCCGGTCCATTGTCACTTTAAAATCCAGGAATTGCCCGGTTTTAAAAATCAGGTTTGTGAACAGAGAGAACGGCATTTCAGAAATCCTGCGATGCCATTCAAAGGCCGTCCGGCCCATTGTCAGGCGACCGTTGATTTCCAGAAGTTTGATCTCTCCAGCCGTGGTTTCAATCAGATCGATTCCCAAAGGCCCCGCATAACCTGTCTCCACAATCTTGTTCAACACCGGTCTCAAACTGTCGATATGACTATCCAATCGTTTTTGATCCGCATCTGCAATCAAGGTTCCCAGATAGTTGCCATTCGGGGTCGAAAAAAGACGGGTGAGCGCCAGAGGGTGCAGAAACCCATCAACATCAATCTGAACCTGAACGCTCCATTCCTGCAGGATCGAAACTGATTTCTCCAGTACAATTCCACCTGCCACCCGGATCCAATTTTTCCATTTCCGGATTTTTCGATCGGAAAAATGGGGTGTCACACAAACATCGGAAAGTTTCCCTGCGGAACCGTACGGGTGTTTGACAAAAACGTGGCCATGTTGCTGCATAAATCGGGTCACGGTTTTTTCCAATGCTTCTTTTTTTAAATCCGCTCCCTCAATGATCTTCCCTGGAATTCGTAAAGGTTCAGGTAGAATCTCCTGCCTCAGTGTGCAGGATGTTTTCTTGGAATTCAGCCAGTTGATGGTTTGCACATCCACTTTTCCAATTTCGGGAGAACCCATCATTTTGCCATAAGAAATGGCTTTTTGACTCCAGCCCCATGGAGAAAGGCCTCTGCACTCGGAATGCCAGGAAGAGGTATGTTGTGAAACTAGATCTTCAAAAACTGCATTGCTTTCACGCTCAGGCTTCAAAACGAGAAAGTGGGGTAAATCACCCAGCTTTTTTTCAAGATCTTTGGCCACCACAGCGTGCGGTTCCTCATAGGCAAGAATGCTGTCTGAGGCTTTCGCCATTGGCAGCAACACATGCCAGGATCGGTTGAGAAAAAACCAGGGATAAAATCCAGACTGATCCCGATAAACTCTCAGCTCATTTGCCAGTTCAAATTCGAAGTCGTAGTTGTATACCCACAGCCGGGGATGCTGTTTCATTCCATCCAATACCGATATATTCTTTGCGGTTTTCAGCGCAATCAGGCTATCCGCCTGCTCAGCCCATTGTCAATTCGACAGAAGCGTGTAGAATAACAAACAGGTCGTTACACTTCTAACTGTTTTCAATAGCTGCAATGATAACATTAAACCGTGTTTTAATCATCCGCTTTTCGTCATTGGGGGATATCATTCTCTTGACGCCGTTGTTTCGAGAGATTCACAAGCATTTTCCGGGGGTTCAAATTGACTTTCTGACTTCGACAACCTTTGCAGGGGTTTGTGCAAATAACCCCCATATTAACCAGATCATTGCGCTCGACAGAACAAAAGGAATTTCAGCGCTCAATCGTTTTATCTCCGAAAACCCTCAGGACCATTACGATCTCATCATTGATGCCCATCGCTCCCTCAGAAGTAGATTGCTGCTCATGAAATGGCTGGGGATCTTTAGCGGTTTCAGCCAGAAAACGGCCTTGATGAACAAGCGTAGCTTCAAACGGAATATCCTGCTTCAGACAGGGTTCAACCTGATGACGAATGCCATCAGCCAACGCGAAGCATACCTTAATTTAATCAAACGCCTTACCGGTCCGTTAAAACTGGCATCTGAAACTGAGCTTTTTCCAGATCAGACTGAAAAAGAGTCGGCCTCTAATATTGTCCGTGAACACCAATTAAAAGAGGGAAAAGTTGTTGCGCTCGGTCCGGGGGCCTCATTCCAAGGTAAATGCTGGCCCAGGGAGTCTTTTCTGGAACTATCCGAAGCGTTGCAAAATGCTGGTTATCAGGTTATTCTGTTGGGCTCCAGAGAAGAAATAGAACCACCCTGGATATTTGAGAACAGCCGCAAAAAACCCCTCAACCTGGCAGGAGAGCTATCGTTCAGGGAGACGGCAGCTATCCTGGAACACTGTCATCTTGTTGTCAGCAACGACTCAGCAATTGTACATTTTGCTGAAGCCATGCAGGTGCCCGCTATTGCAATCTTCGGTCCTACGGTACGGGAATTTGGTTATGCACCTTTTTTAAACCAGAGCCGTATCATGGAAATCAACCTCAAATGCCGTCCTTGTAGCAGAAACGGCAAAGGGAGGTGTAAGAATCGAATTCAACGACAGTGTCTACGTGAAATTAGAGTCGAAAGGGTTTTAGAAGCGTCTTTACAAATATTGGGTAGATAATGTAGAACAGGAATATCAGGATATCCGGATGTCATCATCTACGGGTTGCACCCGGCAAATCACAACAGGATGATCATTAATGAACTGCCTCTTTATTGTAAATATTCTCCTTTCGGCTCGTACAGCAAGGTTTTGGAGAAAAAACCGCATGTTGATGCTCGAGCAGTTTGAATCTCCTGAGGTATTTTATCCAGAATCCATTTCAGATTTGCCTGCAACCGACCTCAAGAATATCGAAGTCATTATTCTAATAGGTGATAGCATATTTTTCAACCGGATAATCAACAGCCTTTATCCGTCACTGACTGAAAACCTCGGTCAAAATATCCTGGCTTTTATTTCCGATTCCGGTCGTTCAGCGTTGACGGATGGCTTAGGACTCCCCAATCGTATTCAGAAATCCATCGATCTGATCAAACGAAAGCAATCCATCCCCATGGATCTAATTCGTTGCCACTACATCGATCATCACGGTTTTCCATCCAATCAATTAGTATTAAACGATGTGCTCATCGGACTACCGCTGTTGAAGATCCCTTTGATATTTGAGAGTTTGATCAACTGGACAAAATCTGTGCCCATCATGCCCTTTCGAAAAAAACGGAAAACAATCTCCCTGATGCATGAAGGAAAAGAGCTATATCAGGGTGAGTATTTTTTTGGATTGCTGCTACTTGGCAGGAGAATTACCAGAGGGCCGAAAATAGGCCACAGAATGCGGATCAATCTGACCAAGTTTGACTATGTTCAGTTGAACAGCCGAACCGTGAAAGGAGTGGCCGCCGCATTACCTGATCTGCTTTCCGGAAGACTGGAGAGCGGAAGACCAGATCTTTTATACATCAAACTCAACGAACTGGAAATTAATGGGGTTGGCAAGGATAACAAATTGATCGCTGACGGGATGCACATCGGCCGCTTACCAGCCTCCTTTACTCTGCTGCCAAAAGCAGTCCGGGTTATTTCCCCCTTAATCACCGTCAAGATCAAAAAACCCTGGGAGAAAAAGCGTGCTACTGTAAAAGTTCCTAAGCCGGCAGGTAGCCGGGAAATCATCGATTTCACTAACCGCAGGTCTCACAATTCGCTCCGATAGATTGAAAAATGGATAATTCCGTGCTGGACTTTGTCATTCTCAAATAAAGGTTCAAAACGATATTGCCGCAGCAGCTGCATGGCTAATCTTTCCAGTTTCGGCTCCGCCCTACGATAAGGGAAAATCTGGTCCACTTCACCGTTGGGCAGGACCGTGAACTTCAGTGTGATGGTAACATCTCTTTCCAAGTTAATAACCGGTGGGTCCGGCTTGTAGATGACCTTCCGTTGCTTGAGCTCCCCTTCAATCATACTCTCACCGGCCTCATCTGCTTCAATCGTTTGCGTTTTCCCATCACCCTGCTGTTCAACTATCCTGAATCGAACAGCTTCTTTCTGACTTTTGATTTCAGTTTTAATATCCGTCTGTAGATTTGATTCCGCAATCTGTCTGGAATCCAGATCTTCCATAGGTGCCGAACGTTGTGGATCACCAGAATCGGCTAACAGTGATGGTGCCGGGGGTGGATCCGCTACTACTGGGAGTTGATCCGCTACTACTGGGAGTTGATCCGCTACTGTACTTTCAGGAACCTCAATCCGCGAAATAAGGGGGCGGCTGGAAGGAGCGCGAGGTGGAACGCGTCCTGCTGAAAACCCATTTTCCTTCAAGCTGTCGGATTGACTGACATCTGATGTGATACTCAGAGAAGGCTTTGGAACTGGCTTTGGTGCTGGTTTTGGTGCTGGTTTTGGAACTGGTTTTGGAACTGGTTT
>JABGPJ010000044.1:35101-63585 GCA_018645005.1 Deltaproteobacteria bacterium
CTGGCTTTGGTGCTGGTTTTGGTGCTGGTTTTGGAACTGGTTTTGGAACTGGTTTTGGAACTGGTTTGACACTGGGTGCAGAACTGCTGGTTTTGGGTACCGGGGCTGTCTGTTTTTTTAATAGCGGAGGCTTTTCAACAGTCGGCTTTTTTCGGAGTATCAGTTTTTTGATAACAGCTGGTTTGGGTTGGACGGGTTTGGGTTGGACGGGTTTCGGTTGGACGGGTTTCGGTTGGATGGGTTTCGGTTGGACGGGTTTCGGTTTAACAACCTTTTTTTGAGGTTCCAGCAGTTGTACCTCAAAAATCACTTCTGGGGCTATCGGAATTTTTAATTGCCACTGCAGCTGAGTGAGGACAACGACGTGCAACACAATTGAGAAAATCAATAATGCCGCGAAGAAATAGTTGCGTGAATCGGGGGGCTTGATTTTTTTCAGCATAGACCCAGAAAACTCCAACGACTGGAACCGGACAGTTCCAGTCGCTATTAAACATCAGAATCCTACTACTCCGGTACTATTTTCTCGCCTTCAGCATCAGCTTCAGGTTCCGTGGCGACAGGTTCTTTTTCTTCTTCTGCAGGTACCTCTGCTACTTCTTCAGCTGGCGTCTCAACGACTTCTGCCGCTTTTTCTTCAGCAGGTGCATCCACTTCATCTACTGCAGCCGTCTCATCAGCAGGAACATCTGCCTCGACGGGAGTATCTGTCGTTTCAGCAGCTTCTTCGGTAGAGGGTGACTCATCGTCCTCTTCATCATCAGTGATAATGATAATCCCTTGTTCCTGCAGCTGCCGGTAATTCGCTTCTGAAAGACCAATCACACTCAGCCCCAGCCTTCTTTCGCTGACCTTGAGATTGATGATTTTCGCCTGAATCTCGCTTCCTAACGGATAAAACTTTGCCAGACTCTTCTTGCTCACCTCTTTGTCAATTTCACTGACATGAATTAAACCCTCAACACCCGGCCGTATTTCGAGAAACACACCAAAATCAGCCAGATGAACGATTTTACCAGTGACAACATCACCTTCATTCAGATCACCTTCCAGTGTTTGCCAGGGATCCTCTGTCAGCTGTTTAATCCCCAGAGAAAGCCGTTGATTATCCACATCAATATTCAGGATTTTCACGTTGATTTCGTCACCCTTATTGTAAAGCTCATTCGGATTCCGCTGTCGCTGACTCCAGGACATATCAGAAATATGCACCAGACCATCGATGCCCTCTTCCAGGCCGACAAAAATTCCAAAATCTGTGATATTGCGGATCTTCCCTTGAACAACTGTTCCAGTGGGATTTGATTCCGCAACACCTTTCCACGGATTCGGCAAAGCTTCCTTCATGGAAAGAGAAATTCGTCTCTGTTCTGTATCCAGTTCCTTGATGATGGCCGTGATCTGGTCACCCAATGAAACTACCGCAGAAGGCTGCCGGATCTTCTTGGTCCATGACATTTCGGAAACGTGAATTAATCCCTCGACACCCTCTTCGATCTCGATAAACGCACCGTAATTTGTCAGGCTGACAACCTTTCCAACCACTTCGGTACTGATGGGGTATTTGTTCGCAACACTGTCCCACGGATTGGCTGATTTTTGTTTGAACCCAAGTGAGACCTTCTCTTCCTCCTCGTCAAACTTCAGGACGATCACTTCGATTTCATCACCGATACCGAACATCTCTGATGGATGAACAATTCGACCCCAGGTCATATCTGTAATATGAAGCAATCCGTCGACGCCTCCGAGATCGACAAACACGCCATAGTCGGTGATATTCTTGACATGCCCCTTGATAATAGCACCTTCCTGCAGCAGTTCCAGAGTTTTCTCACGCTGTTCTACACGATCAAGTTCCAGGATGGCACGGCGTGAAAGTACAATATTCCCTCTTTTGGGGTTGTATTTCAAGACTTTAAAATCAAACCGCTCTCCAAGTAGTTTATCCAGGTTTCTCACTGGTCGCAGGTCAACCTGTGACCCAGGCAGAAAGGCTTTGATGCCAATATCCACCGATAATCCGCCCTTGATGCGAGCCGTAATCACACCGGAAACGATACCGTCTTCGCTGTAAACCTTGCCAACATCTTCCCAAACTCGAAGTTTTTTGGCTTTTTCTTTGGAAACCACAACCTGGCCGTGTTCATCCTCAAATCGTTCCAGATAAATCTCTGTGGTCTCTTGAACCTCAACTGTCAGTGCTCCATCACTGTCAAAAAATTCCTGGGTGGGGATCTGCCCCTCGGACTTATATCCAAAATCAACGGTCACAAAATCTTTTGTGATTTTTGTTACCGTTCCTTCAACAATATTTAATTCTTTAATTTTTTCGAGGCTTTCTGTTACCCGTTCTTCAAAATCGAACTCCTCATCGAGAAATTCAATCCGATTGTCTTCTTGGGCAGTAAGTGTCAGTTCAGTCATGGAGTCATTAGTTTTTTAAAAGGTTAATAACAATACAATGAATAAAAATATAATATATATCTATGACTGGAATATGCCATTAAGTCAACGTAAAAATGGACTAATAACTGTTTTTCGTTGTCTAACAGACAACCCGTAGTGTTGCCTGCCCAACAGGCGAAAACAAGGTGGATGCCAGAGGTTAAAATGGCTCTGGATTCCAACTGCTTAAGACACTGTTATTTTGATTGCTTCTCTAGCTGAATTGTTATAGTTTAAAAGCGTAGTCAGGCGTTGCTGCGCTGACTTAAAACTTTTACCGGAATACAGGGCTAAGCCGAAACTACAGTCGCATCCTCAATAATGTAACAATGTTGAAACACCACCTACAAGTTCCCGCAATCATCGCGTTATTTCTCCTTATTTTTATCGGTCAGGGTTGCGGACCCAGCCAGGAGGAGTTGACTATCGGTGCTTTGAAACATTTTCATCGAGGCAATCAGCTGTTTTCCAAAAACGACCCCAGGCAAGCCATTCATGAGTACAAAATGGCTATTACACTAGACAAGCAGCAGTCGGTTTTTCATTACAATCTCGGCCTGGCCTACTATCGACTTGTACTATACGAGCAAGCGATCGAAGCCTACCGCGACGCAATCACCCATCAGCCGGAATTGGGAGAAGCATGGTACAACCTATCACTGGCTCTGGACAAAATCGGAGAAACGGACAAAGCTTTCCTGGCCTACGAGAGATATCAAAAGCTGAACCAGGCCCAGATACAGGCACAGCCGAAAGCGGATCAACCCAAACCAGTCATTGTACAAAAACCAAAAACACCCGTAACCCAAAAAAAACAGTGACCCTGTAACGTCTCAATTCAGCAAACGACGCTCCATCAGCAAATATGAATACTCAGCCGACCATTGTTCCTCTGGATCAGATCCTGTCACCTATTGGTGACCATTTGAAAAAAGTTGAAACCCTGTTGCTTAAAAATATAGAGACCGAGATTCCGCTTCTGTCAGAGGTTGGAGCGTATATTCTCAAGTCCGGAGGAAAACGTGTTCGCCCCGCCATGCTGTTGCTGGCTACTGGCTCAGTCGGCAAAATTACGGCTGACGCCTATGTGGCAGCATGTATCATTGAATATCTGCATACCGCAACTCTTTTGCACGATGATGTGGTCGACAATGCTGACTTAAGGCGATCTCAAAAATCTGCCCGTACCATCTGGGGAAACGAAGCCTCTGTGCTGGTAGGTGACTATCTGTTTGGTTACGCATTTTATTATCTGGGAACCCTGAAAAACATGCGGTTAGTTGAAATACTCTCCAATACCTCTACCCTGATGGCGCGAGGTGAGATCAAGCAGCTGACCCGTAACAATCAGATGACGACCAAAGCTGAGTATCTTGACATTATATACTACAAAACCGCCAGCCTGATGGAAACAGCTATGCAGATCGGATGCATTCTGGGTGGTGGCAGTGAAACAGAGCAGGAAGCGTTGTTACAGTGTGGCAGAAATATTGGGATGGCATTTCAGTTGGTTGATGATGCCCTGGATTACGATATCAGCAACAAGGATCTGGGCAAAGAGCAAGGAGTTGATCTCAAGGAAAGAAAGATCACTTTACCTTTGAGCCACTTGATAGAAACCGTTTCACAGGCAGAAAAATCTGAAATTGAAGAAATTATGTCTGCGGCAGAAATCACCGATCATCATGTTCAACGAATCTGTCAACTGATGGTCCTTCACCGATCTGGAGAATATACCCTGGAGCAGGCTCAAGTGTATGTGAAGAAGGCAAAAAACGCCCTTGATACCATTGCCGACAATAAATATAAGACCAGCATTGAACAGCTGTCTGAATTTATCGTTTTTAGGAAAAAATAGATGGATCAAGAGCCTGAACATCTTCGAGAACACTCACAATGACCCTCGGCACTGGACAAAACGTCTTGTTATCAGGATCGGTTTTAAAATAAGATATTACAGTATAAAAAGCAGGTGAAGACAATGCTCCTCGTTGGCGCCTTGACCAGGGACGACCGAAACTGACAAGAATGAATCCACAGACCTGCATCAAAATAAAATAATTCATGAAAAAGATTTTTCTGGATGAGTATCCAGACAAAATAGACACAGCAATTCAATTGATTGAAGCGACACCGTATTTTCGCACCGTCAATTCAAAAGTATTGCAGGAGATTTTTTTAAGAGCTTGGATTTTCGAGGTTGGAACCGCTGAGTTTTTAATCCGGGAGAGGAATAAAAGTGATCGGATGGTCTACATTCTTCTCGAAGGCGAGTTTGATGTTTTTGCTGGAGAGAAATTTATCCTGAATATCGATCAGCCAGGCTATATAATCGGTGAGATGGCGGTCATTGCCCCTGACGAGCCACGTTCCGCTGACGTAGTTGCTGTCCATCCCAGCAAGGTGATTGCCATCGAGTCCAGTTTTCTGGACAAAGAAGATCCTGCCAGTCAGAGGCTGGCCAACGCCTTCTTTAAGATGTTCAGTAATATTCTCGCTCAAAAACTGCGGATCACCACGGACAGGGCAAGACTGTACGAAAACGCTGTCCTGGAAAAACAGGAGATCGACAAATTCAACAAGGAAATCACAGAGGTTTCACACGATCTTGAAAGGGAACTGCAAGATAAACTTGCTCAGATAAAGCTCTTTTCGCAGGTTGTGGAGTCAAATCTGGATACCATCATCACAGCAGACGAAAAGGGTGCACTACTCTCTGGAAATCAGGCCTTTCTTTCTCTTTTTGGCTACAGCAACAAGGAAATAGGAAAACTTAGCCTGAAAAAGCTCTTTAAGAATTTGATCGAAAAGGGAGCCGCTTACTCAAAACTCTTCAAAGGTGGCTGGACAGGTCAGAAAACAGCAATCTGCAAAAGTAAAAAAACATTCCCGGCACTGATATCCGTTTCTCCTCTCCGATCAAGTGTAGATCATAACACCGAGCGAACCATATTCGCTGTCGTGGTCAGAGATATTACGATTCAGAAACAGTATGAAAAGCATATTCTAAAAGCTAACAAGGAGCTGAAACAAACTTACGATGAGTTGGAAAACACTCTGGCTGCGCTTGAAAAGAGTAACAAAATCAAGGACCAGTTCCTTTCGAATATGTCTTCGAAGCTGAAGACGCCCCTGGACAGCATCGCCAATTATACAGACCTGATCAAAAAGAAGATGGCGACCGACAGTCAGTCCTCTGAATATCAGTCCTATTTCTCACATATCATTGATGAGGAGAGGAAAATGGACAAGCTGGTACAAAATCTGATCACCATGGCAGAAATGACATCAGCCATGGATCTATCGTTTAATGTGATTCAGTTTAGCGATTTCATCACTGGTTTCAAAGACTATGTCAAAGAACTGCCCAATTTGAGCTTTGATATTGACCCGGAACTCATGGTCATTGTTGCTGATGAGAAAAAATTATTCCAGGCGCTGAGCGATATCTTCGACTATATCAAGCGGGAGAAAGGCGCAAGCATCCCTCTTCATATTTCCTGCTACCATAAACCGGACATATCCCAACTGGTAATGGTCCTCACTGCCGGAGATCCATCTGTTTTCAGTTCAGACATCAATATGTTAGACGGCGATCTGGTCGCGGACGGGATAGAGCTTTCGTTACAGAAAGGCGAACTGCTGTTGCCGCTGGCTAAACGCATCATAGACCTCCATCACGGAGAAATGCAGATCACAACCATTGAGGAAAACGAACGCATCTGCCTGTCTCTTCCTCTGGATCCCAACATCGAGCTCGCCGTCCGGGTCAAAGTCCTGATTATCGATGAACATGGGTGGGACCGCAAAATCATCAGGGGCCTGATTGAGAAAAAATTTATTTTTAATGAGATTTACGAATTTGATTCACAAATGGCCTCGCTCAATGCGCTCAATGCGCTGAAGCCAGATCTGATTATTGTCGATCCATTTTTCAGTAGCCCCGAATGGGAGTACGATACCTTTTTGAAAAAATTGCTTGGCACCATCCCGGATAAAACCGCCACCCTGGTCATCAGCGATCAACTCAAGAACATGCAATTCAGGAGTACGATCACCACTCTGGGAATCACTGATTTTCTCTTCAAACCCTTTACGATAGAAGACGCACTGTTCAAAATCAACAGTATTGTCGAGAACAAGCAACGGCTTACCCTGCTTTCCAGCAACATTCAAAAAGCAGAAAAAACGGCTGCAACGGATGGAATGACCGGGCTATTCAACCGGAAACACTTTGACGAGTTCATCAAAGAGGAGTTCATCCAGGCCGAACTGCGCGGCAACCATTGTTCGATCGTTATGATGGATGTTGACAACTTCAAGCATTATAATGACACCAATGGACATCAACTGGGCGATGAAGTGCTGAAAAAGATCGCACGTATCATGAAAGATGGCGTTCGGAAAAGTGATATGGCCGCCCGCTATGGTGGCGAGGAATTTGTAATCGTCCTGCCCGGAACTCCCAAGAAGATGGCTGAAAACATTGCCGAAAAGCTGAGAAAGACCATCGAGGTCGAAAATTTTGTTAATGAACAGAAACAACCGAATGGTACCCTGACCGCCAGCTTTGGCGTTGCCTCCTTTCCCGAAAATGGAGATACGCCAGAAATCGTCCTCAAAGGCGCCGATCATTGCCTCTATATCGCCAAGGACAAGGGAAGAAACACGGTTGTTGGCGCCGACGGCATCATTGAACTATAACCGGAACAGACATCACGTAATATTCCTGAAGTGCTATTATGATCCGAAAAAGTTTTGTACTTTTGCTACTCTGCAGTTTCCTCCTCATCGATAGTTGTTCAAGACAATTCCGCCGATCCGATTTGCCCTCGGATCAAATCGTTTCCCAATATTCATCAACCAGCATGAAACTGGTCAACCGTCCCTATACTGAAATGTTGACAGGAGATGACCTGCCGCTCAGCGGATTGCAGCGGTCCATTGAACAAACGCTGACCTACTTCGATAAAATTCCTCAGAGTCGACTTTTCAAGTATGGAAATCTTAAGTACTCGGCCAGCGAGATTTCAACTTCCATGAGACTGTTTCTTTCATTGCTGGAAAAATCCAAAAATGACAAGGATCTGATTATTGAACTGCAGAAAAGCTTTCTTATTTTCGAATCCGTCGCTAACAAAGACGAGCAGGTGATGCTGACAGGCTACTACGAACCCCTTTTCAAAGGCAGTCTGCAAAAGTCGTCTCGTTACAAAGTCCCGGTATACGGGCTTCCAAGAGATCATCATATTCTGCATCTGGAAACCTTCAGAAAATCTCTCAAATACCGGACCATTATCTACCGCATCAAGAATGGGAAGTTAATCCCCTACCATTCCCGAAAGGAGATCATGGAACAGAATATTCTGAGCGAAAAGGCGAAAACCCTGGCCTGGATGCAGGATCCAGTGGATCTTTTTATTTTGCAGGTTCAAGGTTCCGGGATTCTTGTTCTTCCGTCGGGTCGGCGCGTTAAACTCAGTTACGCCGGTTCAAACGGACTGCCCTATTCGAGTATTGGAAAGTTACTGGTGGAAAAGAATAAACTTCTTCTGGAGGAGGTCTCGATGGAAACAATTCGTGAGTATCTCAATACCCACCCTGAAGAGCTGAAACAGATTCTTTATCACAATAAGAGCTATGTGTTCTTCAATCTGAGCGAGACCAATGAGAATCCGCGAGGCAGTTTGAATGTTCCACTAACGCCTCATCGTTCCATCGCCCTGGATGTGACAGTGTTTCCCAAGGGCAGCCTGGGATACTTGATTTCTGATATTCCGGATTTTGATGAACAACTCGAATACAAAGGTCAGAAACCTTTTGCTCGCTTTATCGTCAGTCAGGACACTGGCGGCGCAATCAAAGGCCCGGGGCGGGTGGATCTTTTCTGGGGAAATGGCCCGTTAGCCGAAAAAAGCGCGGGAACCATGCGTAGTTTTGGAAAGCTCTATTTTATTATCGCCAAAAAGGAGGTTCTCAGCAAAATCATTCCGTCGTCGCCAGCAGATTGATAAAAAACTTTCTGCCTGTGGAGACTGTGGTTTCTCCCTGTGAATTCTTCGCTCGAACCCGCCAAAAAAGATAATTGATATCATTGCTTTCCATCAGACTGATCGCCAGAGCCGGCATTTCTCCGACCAACGGTTTAATCATCTTCGCTGATTCCCACTTCTGACCTTTTGGCAATTCGAACGTATTATCAGGAAGAAACTGTTCATCCGCAGAGACCTGAACCTTGAATTGATTGTATTGTTTGCTGCGCCATTGGAATATAAAACGACCATCCTCAGCAAAAGAGTGAGACTCTTCCGGGAACTCAAGGGCGATATCACTGAAATTGATAAACTGTTTACTGGTAATAACATTATTCTTTTCGTTGGACTCTTTGACATAATTCGCATTATCAAGCACAGCGTGAATCAGGTATTTCCCCTTCTGTTCCTGCTCGCGTATTGTCAGGGGTATATGCATCACTTTTCTTTCCCCGGGAGCGATAAGCTTGATCTTATCTTTGTAAAAAGGCAGCATGCGCTTAGGACGGTGCTGATAGTACCAACTGGCGACAAACTCAACGTTCTCCGCCACATCACCGCCATCGTTGATCACAATCAGCTTGATGTGAGCAGTTTCCCCTCTGAGAATTGAATTGTTATTACTGATGGATAACTCTGCGATCGACAGATCTGGCGGATCAAATTCGACTCGTTTGGGATTTGTCGGAATGACATTTTTCGCCATATCCACTGCCTGCTTTTCCGGTGTAGATCCTTTGGTTCTTGTTGGTTTTGGACTACGATGTTTCGTGTCGGCTGCGAAAAAGCCTTTTTTCTGTTGGTCCGAGCTGCTGGCAACGAGTTTCCCCCTGGGCGTAAAAACTCTGGTAGCGATCAGATAACTTCCTGCTTTTCTTTTTCCGATTGGAAAGACTAGTAACGCTCGCGTTTCCGTCTTGGCCTTTGCCAGAATCCGTTTTGAGCCAAAAGTGATGATCAGCTGATTCGGCATCGTAACAATCAGTTTGACAACAACAGGCTGGTTCTTGGATGAGTAGTTTTTGACCAGAACCTCGATCAGCTGGCTTTTGCCGGTTTGAGTGGTATCTTCACCGATTGTAATTTTTTCCACCTTCAGTCCCGTCGGGGCATGATTAGCGCCCTTAACGCAAATCGGCAGAAGGGCTAAAAATAACAGAACCAAAAAAGACATCCTTTTTAAATATCTGTTTAAAATCAAAATACCCCCCGGTTTAGATTCCTATTTTTCATATGATATTAGGCAATAGTTTAAGCTGAACAGGATTTTACCCTTCCTCAGGTACAGACTGAAACTGTTCCACAAATTCCTCTCTGACAAAAGCATCATTGCGATACAGAATAACCCGTCCAGACTCGCTTCCGGTAATCAGGTCCAGATCACCGTCTGCATCAAGATCAACAAGAACAGGCACACTGCCTTGCAGAAATGACAGTTTCTCCCCATATTTTTCAACGGGAACCCAGCTTCCGGTGAGATCATCCCGATCGTTTCGAAAGAACAAAACCTTGCCGGCATCGGTTCCGATAATAAGCTCCATAATTCCACTATTATTCAGATCGGCGAAAAACGGTGCGGCACCCAGATCGACATCGATTTTACGATAATCACGGCGAATAATATTGAACTGGGCGGAATCATTGCGAATATAGACGAGTCGACCACGAAAATTTCCCACTAACAGATCCATCAAACCATCGTTATCCATATCCATCACCGTCGGTTTAGCGTCCTTGTTAAGCCAGATTTGATTGAAGAAATTTGGTTCTTCAACAAAACGTGGCTGTTCTGCAGATCCCTGGTTATCGAAGAATCGTAGTCTCCCCTTTCTTGTACCCATAATCAGGTCCAGATCTCCGTCTTGATCAAGATCCGTGAGAAGCGGGGCCGTATTTTGATATCCGTTAGCATCGATGTATTTATCCGACTTCAGCCTGAAATCCCATTCCTGCTCCGTTCCCTGATTTTCATAGTAGTAAACAGCACCGGATTTACTGCCCAGCAGCATATCCAGATCGCCATCCTGGTCCAGATCTCCGAAGGTCGGTGTAGATTTCGAAATGGTATCATTGAGCACCAGGGGCGCACTCACCCTGACGTAATTCGGATCGATCTTGATCAGGCCCGGTCCCTGGTCTTCAGCCAGTATAAACTCCTCAGATCTATCTTCTTCTTTTGTTTCTGCAGCCTCATCAATATCAATTTCAACAG
Organism: Deltaproteobacteria bacterium; assembly: GCA_018645005.1. Lineage (GTDB taxonomy): Bacteria > SAR324 > SAR324 > XYD2-FULL-50-16 > XYD2-FULL-50-16 > JAHJRI01. The sequence continues at coordinate 45,794 of JABGPJ010000044.1, forward strand.
GGCCGTCCACCTCCTCAACAACCAGTGACCCCTCCTTTTGATCAATAGAGTTATCTACCACTATTTTTGGCTCCTCTGGTACACCCTGCATTCCACCATTGATGAATAGCAGGAAATCCCCTGAATTGTTGCCGATCAAAAGGTCCGTCTTACTATCACCATTAAGATCGAGCACAAACGGGTGACTGCGAGAATAGACATCGAAAGTAAAAAAGGCCTTTTCGTTCGTCTCCCAGATACTATTTGCTTCGGTCTGCTTTCCCGGAGAAACCATCAACTGGATTTTTCCCTCCTCATTTCCAAGAATCATGTCAGCGTTTTTGTCCTGGCTCCAGTCAAAAAAGTCCGGCACAGCATTGCGATCCACCTTGGCCGATCCAAATCTGGTCGATTCTACTGCAAAAACAGGTTCAGTTTTAGTTCCTTTGTTCAGGTAACTGATGACCCTGCCGGCAAAATTTCCGACCAACAGATCAAGATCACCATCGCTATCGATATCAACAAGACGGGGGACACTGTTGGAACCTACGTCAATCCGAAAATATGCCTGATCTTTCAATATCCAGCTGGGCGATTCGGGGGATCCCTGGTTGAGAATCAATGCAATCTGTCCCGTTTTTTCTCCCACCAGTATATCCAGGTCACCATCACCGTCTATATCCCCTAGCGTGGGGGCACTGTTCTCAATGCCTGTAATATAAATCAATTCTTCTGTTCTTAACACCCAATCCGGTTCTTTCTGTGTACCCACATTTTCATAGTAATTTAAATTCCCCCCGGCCTCTCCGACAATTAAATCCAGATCCTTGTCATTATCCAGATCTCCTGCAGCAATGCTGGCTCGATCACCTGTCACCACCAGTTTATGAAAATTGAACAGGTTGGTACTGATGTTCCACAAGGAGCGAGTTTCTCCCCGCATCCGGTTCTCGTATAGAAATACCGTTGGATTGGCACTGCCAATCACCATGTCATCGTCATTATCCCCATCGATATCAACAAAAAATGGCGTCGATTCTCCACCAATATCTATCAACTGGAAGTTCCGCTCTGAAAAAACCCAATTGGGAGAAAATATAGTCCCCTGGTTCAAATAGAGACTTAATGTCCCATTTTTCTGACCAACCAGCATATCCAGATCCCCATCATCATCCCAGTCGAAAAGACCGGGAGAGGCATGGGTCTCCAACCCGAACTCCAGAATTTTTGTGGGTGCCAGAGAATGAAAGTTCGCCTTCTTCCGAGTTCCCTCATTATAAAATAGCCACACTTTACCTTCAACGGTTCCCACCAGAAGATCAAATTTTCTTTTCAGATTAACATCGGCAAAAAGAGGGATACTGCCTCGACCCACTCCGATACCTTCATATTTAGAAGTGATCAGCTTGAAGACCGGTATCAGGTTGTTACCTTCATTTTTGAAAAACCAGATTCGCCCTTCATCAGAACCGATGAAGAGATCAAAATCCCCATCATTATCGATATCGACAAGTGTCGGTGCTGAACGTTCGCCTACGTCAATGACATTACGGATTTTTATTCTTCGCCCCTTTTTGCGAATCTCGAAAACAGCTTTATACTGCTGTGTAATCAGCACAAAATTGGGGGTCTTGCGATCTCCCTGGTTTTCAAAATAGGCGATCTCACCATTTTTCTGCCCCACAAATATATCCTTGTCACCATCGCTATCAATATCTGCGAACGCCAGTTTGGATGAAAGCATCTCGTGGGAAAACAACAGACTTTTAGTCCCGTTTAGCGTTCCATAATATTGCTGTTGCCAACTATATTTTATCTCGAGATTTTTCTCGTCAGCGGAAAAAACTTCCCCCTGAAAAACGAGCAAGGACAAAATTATACCGGTCAGAATGCGTTTCATATGACTTATTACGTGTCTTCAGTAGATATCCCGCGACTTTACAAGGCATCTTTCCGGGCCCTGATCAGCCAATTACATGACTATTGACGGGAATGGATAAATTTATTGCTGCAATTGGTACATCATTATTCGTGCCTTATTGGAATTTATTAATCAAAATTATTTTATTTTGGGTTTAAGGTCACTGAAGTGCCCTAAAACATACGCCAGTCACTTTGCTGTTCATATCCTTCTTTCCAGGTCCGTCTCAATCAATGAACTACCCCGCCGCAAGCGGCGGGGTATCAGAAAAGCATTCCTTACTGGATCTCAGCTTTCGCCGGGATGCCTCAACGCCGCAAGCGGCGGTGTATTAATCCCAAGCTATGCAATAAATTTGTGACCTTTTATCCTCCAATGTGCCGGTTTGCAACAGGTTGATATGCATGAGAGCGTTTATGCCCGGGACGGGCATGGCGTGTGGAGAAGTAAATTAAAAAACGGTCAAGAGGATACTTGAATGATCAGAACTGTTTTTTATGTGAAATCATCCAGCAGTGGTGAATGTTGGGTCGCCTTTGGAAGTCCGGCGGCAGGGTTTCTTTTGATATGTCCCTTACCTGGTAGGCGTCCATCAACTGCTTTTCCAGTTTGAAGTTTCTAAGATTATTGGAAAATATCAGGGTTCCCCCTTCAGTCAAACAACCAGAAGCAAGCTGGATGAGAAGTGGATGATCACGCTGAATATCAAAAACAGATTTTGTGTTTCGGGAGTTGGAGAATGTCGGTGGGTCCAGGAAAATCAGGTCATACTTACGGCTTGTCCGTTTCAACCAGCTGATGCAGTCACCCCTTTCAAAATGGTGTTGATCAGGTTTAATCTGATTCAAATCCATATTTCTTTTTGCCCAATCCAGGTAGGTTTGTGAATTGTCAACGGATGTGGTTGACAGCGCACCGCCCATCGCCGCGTGGACTGTTGCAGTACCGGTGTAGGCAAACAAATTGAGAAACCGCTTTCCTGCCGCCATTTCACCAATTTTCTGTCGAGTTAACCGGTGGTCAAGAAACAAGCCTGTATCCAGATAGTCGTCGAAATTAACCTTAAAACGGCATCTACCCTCAACAACCTCATAAAAAACCTGTTCTGATTTGAGTCGTTGATACTGCGATTTCCCTTTTTGATGCTGCCTCACCTTTAAAAATATGTTTTCGACCGGCACATTCAGCGCCTCCGGTAAAACGGACAGAATATCGTACAGACGCGAGCGGGCCTTTTCCGGATCAACAGTTATAGGAGCTTGATATTCCTGAACATGAACCCGATCATGATAAACATCAACTGCCACAGCATATTCAGGCAGATCATTGTCATAGACCCTGAAACAGCTGATGTTTTCCACCTCTCGCCACTTTTTCAAGCGTTTCAGGTTCTTCTTGAGTCGGTTGGTAAAGTTCGATATTTCGCTCCCGGCACTCCAGTTTGGCGGAAATACACTTTTTTTTGGCTGCTGTGACGATTTCCTGGATTCACCTGTCTCACCAACAGGCTTATAATTGAATAATCGGCATTCAATGGCACCGTTATAAAAAGTGTGTGTTTTACTGGAATTCAAGCCTACCGCTTTGCCCAGTTGAATATTTCCAGTGAAGAGGGACGCCTGCCAAGCGGGAAATTCCGATCTCAGTTTTTGGCCCAGTTCACGATAAAGGGAGGGCAGCTCGCTTTGTTTACCGATTCGTTGGCCATATGGCGGATTTAGTATGACAATTCCCGGTTTTTCCCTGGTTTTCGGATGGGGCGTCAGGTCAGACAGCGCTTTTTTCTCAAAATGTATAAGTCCGGTAAGTCCAGCTTTTTCAAGGTTTGCAACAGAATTCCGGATGGCTGTCGAATCTACGTCATAACCAATAATGGGCGGCAGAGAATTGATTTTAGCCGTTTCTCGCTCTTCTGCTTCTAATAGCAACTCATCCCAGATTTCCTGCTGGTGCTGCTTCCATTTAATAAAGCCAAAATGATCGCGCAGTAGTCCGGGTGCAGAATCCGCCGCAATCAATGCGGCTTCAATCGGCAAAGTCCCCGAACCACACATAGGGTCAATCAGGCCCCCTCCCAGATCTGCAATCTCTTTCCAGCCGGCCCTGAGCAGAATAGCGGCAGCTAAATTCTCTTTTAATGGGGCCTGACCGCCTTCCGTGCGATACCCCCGCTTATGCAGACTCTCACCAGACAAATCCAGGCTGACCGTTGCCTGATTCTTCAGCAAGTGAACATTGATTCGGATATCTGGCTGAGACAGATCAACCGAAGGCCGGCAATCGAATTTCTCACGAAACTGGTCCACAACCGCGTCTTTAACCTTTAAAGCAGCATAATGTGTATGATCAATACGGGATCGTGACGAGAAGAAGTCAACGGCAAGGGATCCTTCGGGTTCCAGATGATCGAACCAGTCGATCTGCTTGATACCGTCGTATAGATCGTCTGGATGCTTCGCCTCAAAATTGGCGATAGGCATTAAAACCCGATTGGCTGTTCTCAGCCAGAGGCAGGCACGATACGCCAGTCTCAAATCTCCCTCAAAAAACACACCCGATGTGGTCTGTTTTGTCCAGCCCGCTCCAATATTTATTAGTTCATCGTTGAGTAACGATGCTATCCCTTTCGGGGCTGTGGCCAAAAAACGGTACACTTGATTCATGACTTGATATTGACAATTTTTTTTATTAATACAGTTGGTTATCTGCAAAGCAGAGAGTCCTATTGAAGAATACACATTCCGTACTGGAAAACAGAATTATAAACTGGTAAGCTACATCCACAATAATTGCCAGTTTACACGGGTCAGCAATAATGGCTACGGCACTGAGTCGATAATAATGGCTATGGCATTGATATCTGGAAATGCGATAAAAACCGATCTTGAGGTCATACGCCGGTTAAGTTATAAAATCCAGATGACGATCAATCGATGATATCTCATCTGGGAGACGAAAGAAAACCGCAATCTTATAAAAGCGAACAAAGACTTTGTATCTGAAGACTTAAGCAGGTCAAACACGCACCAGAAATAGTCGAACATGGTTTTCAAACAATTTTTCAAATCTCAGGATAATAATAAGCCCAAGCAGAAAAAAAAAGCAGTTTCCAAGAAAGAACCAGTCGTCACTAAACCAATTTCAAGTGGTTTATGTAATATATTCAGGGAAGGGCTCCAATTAAAGGAAGGCCGCCGGAATCAATTGGCATCCGGCGTTGAGGAAGGTGTTACATACTTCAGAGAAATCAACGAAGGCCGTATTGGTCATGCCTTTGAATCTTTCGATCCTGCAATGCGCTATGCGCTTTATGAAATCATCTACCTGCTTCACACCAACGAACCACGTCTCAAGGAAACGAAATACCAGGTTTTTAGCACTGACAAAAAGAAAGCCAGTTCGGAAGAGAGAACCGTAGACCTGTATCTGGAGGGGGCCCCCTCTGGCGTCAAAGGCATTAGCAATCTTTCACCGGTCTTTCGGGAGGATTTCGCTGCCTACATAAAAAAAACCTTTGATGACCGTATATCCGAAGCTGCCAGCACCGCCCCTATTGAAGGCATCTACAGTATCGGATCGATCGGCAGTGTGGGACATAAGAATATCGCTTCAGATCTTGATCTAGAGGTTCAATACAACCTTGAGCCATCCCAATTCGATACCAGCGCATGGACTGATGAGATGCTGAAAGGCGTCCTGCTGAAAGAGCATGCTTCACTGATCAAACGGTACAACCAGAAGAAAGGTATCGACACCAGTAAAAAGCAGCCTGAAGAGACGAAAAAGAAGGTCTCGCTCTTTTTTAGAAAGCGTATTGAGCAGAAGTATCCAATTCTTTTTCATCATCTGCTATCCAAAAAGATAAACGCTGAGCAAAAGATCCGCAAAAATAATGACCAGAAGTTACGATATCAATTGCTCCTGGAAATCATCGATCTGATCCAGAACAAAGAGCCTCTGAAGAATAAAGAGGTCATTCTCCAGCAGGAACCGACTCTTAATCAACGGATCCTGAAAATTCAAAATTATGTACAGGACAAATTTCCTGAGGCCGAAGTGTACCTTTTCCCTTTTTCCAGGAAGGATTTACAGAGAGGATATTTCGGATCAACCCTGGACTCAAAAGAGTCCTCAGGTGGCGCCTATGAACTGATTCTGAATTATGAAACCCTGATGCCGGGGATCTACTTCACTCCGGTGATCCCCAGTCATTTTCTGTTCAGCCAGGAAATCAACAACAATAGCAGGCAGTTTGAAAATTTTAACCAGTTTATCCAGTTCGGCCTGATAGACTTTTGCGATGATATTCCGTCTCAGATCAATTACCAGGGGCCAACACCAGACCTTGATCCACTTTATGTCGCTGAACATCAATCGGCAGCATACTGGGAAGCGTTCAAAGCGTCTTCGGGCAATCTCCCCAAAGCGACACTCAATATTCTCCGCTACGAAATGTTGCTGGAAGATAAATTGCGAATGACCACTATCCAGCTGATAAAGGACCCCGAACGGTTAGATAAATTGATTCCTGAATCGGATTCCTCGAATAGGGCGTCAGATAGCACCCCGTTTCCCCCTGAAGCACTGCTCGGATTGGAAGACGAATTCCCCGCGCTCTGCTTCGACCCTTGGTGGCTGCGTTATAAAGCCCTGAAAGTCGCCTATGGTACCCCGGGATTGATGCGCGGTATCACGGAGAGCGACTCAATGAAAATCTCTCAGATCATTGATTACGCATTCTCTCTGCATATACGCCTGTCGGATGTCTTCACTACACCGGGAGACACCCGGAAATTTGAAAAGCATCGCGAACGAGTACTGCGAAAATTTTTGAGTCAGGCCTTCCCTGAAGGATCGGATAAACGGAACCGCATGATGGCCACCTTTATCGGTGATGTTCAGACTGTGGCCGAATTTGAAACCGATCTGCGTCAGCTTTTTCTGAAGAGTATTGAAAGAATTCAGGAAAAGGTAAAAAAAGTAATCAAAATTGACGAAAAAACCTCCAAGGAATTTGAAATCTGGCATCACTACTATCTGCAGTGTTTCAAACCTGCCGCTAATGTGGTGCAACGCTCTATTCTTAATCATTTGCAGACACCCAGGGGCCGATTACAAATAGGATTCATCCAGAGGAAGGGGTGGTTTTTCCGCTCGCTGCAGAAAGGGCTTTCAGTCGGAAAACGCTTCGAATCGTCTATCTTGAGCCTACTGCCCGAAGTGGTCACGTTGAAAAGTAACACCCTGTTTCTGAAAGGGTTAGTCTATTGCGTCATCAATGGCTACTACGGCATTTTCAACAAAGGGATGTTGAACGAGACCAAGACTGAAGTCGAGTTTGACAGGAGTCACGCCGATCTGGGTTCGAAGTTCGATAATCAGCTTGCTTTTGTCCGACCGGACCAGATCGAACGAATCATGATGGAGATCAACGACCTTTTTACCAGCAAAAAGATCAGCTATCTGGATTGCATTCAAACAGAACGAACCATTAACGAAGTAATGATTTTTATGAACCTGGTGAAATACGGCAGGATATCTGTTTTATACCGTGACAACCTGGATACCATCTATATCGATCAATTTGAAGTTCCTAAATTTAGCGAACATGTTGATATTTACATTGCGACGTATCAGAAAATGCTCAAAGCCAAATTTGTGCATCTTCTTTTGCAGAAATTCTTTGAATCCAGAAAGATAGATATCAATAAAGTCAGACTCAAAACATGGGTTAACCCGAATTGTGTTGACACTAACCATGCAGCAACCAAATATGCCGCAAAAGAGCAAGATCTGGCAAATCATTTCCATGCTGTCATTATGGAAATTCATGGTAAAGCCAGGCCGCAAGAATAGTGACGCATAATAACCAAGAAGAGCCGATACTCAGCAATGAGACTTGTTGATTCAAAACAGATGCAGGAAATGGATCGCCATACCATCGAAGTGATTGGTATTACAGGCCTGGTCCTGATGGAAAATGCTGCCCGTTCCTGGGTTGCTGCTGCAGAACCCATTTTGAAGCAGGCCCGGAAAATAACCATATTCTGTGGCGCAGGAAACAATGGCGGCGACGGCTATGCCATTGCCAGAAACCTTGTCAGCCAAGGATTCTCCTGCCGGGTCGTTGCCGTCAAGCCTCCAAAGTCCCTTGACTGTATCGAAAACGCCCGAATCTGGGAATCTTACGGGGAAACGATCAACTGGGACCAGTTTCACGAGTTTCGGCATCACCTTTCACAAAACGACGTTATCGTTGATGCTATTTTGGGAACCGGGGTGGAATCGGATATTCGCGGTTCGCTGGTGGAGAAACTTCAAGAGATCAACCTTTTCCCCGGAATCAAGATGGCGGTCGATATTCCTTCGGGTATCAGCGCCTCTACAGGAAATCTATTGGGTGTCGGCCTCCAGGCTGATCACACGATCACTTTTCAGCTGGAAAAGGTGGGGCATCACCTTTATCCGGGAAAAACCCATACTGGTAAACTCTGCTGTCAAAAGATCACCATCCGGGAACACTTTTTTAATCTGAAGCCCGAATATCATTTGATCGATGCCGACTGCGCTCGCACATATCTGCCGAAACGACAACCCGATGACTATAAAAACTGCTTTGGTCATCTGGCGGTGTTGTGTGGAAACAGTGGCACAATGGGCGCAGCAGTCCTTGCCAGCCATGGCGCCATAAAAACCGGTCTGGGATTGCTGACCGCGGCGTTGCCGAAGTCAGAGCAGAACGTTTTTCTGAGTCGAGTGCCCGAGTTGATGACCTATCCACGTGAAGACATCTCAGCGGATTGGCTGACGCATTTTGACGCAGTGGTTGTTGGTTGCGGTCTGGGGCGCTGTCTCAAACAATGGAATGACATTGAAAATCTGTTGCGGGATGTCAATATTCCTGCTGTCATTGATGCAGACGGATTTTATGGTATTTCCAACTGGCAATCACTTCATTTGGAGAACCTTGTTCTGACACCCCATCCAGGTGAATTTGTGCAACTTTCCGGTTATAAAAAACCGAAATGCAATCTGGAAAGAATCGCCCAGGGGATATCATTTGTAGAAAAATACCCAACCACACTCGTATTGAAAGGAGCGCCCACCCTCGTTTTCAGTCGGGAGGGAGAGATATTTATCAACAGCACGGGCAATGTCGGCATGGCCACAGCTGGTAGCGGCGATGTACTGGCAGGAATCGTCGGCGGTTTGCTGGCACAGGGATTATCGCCTCTGCAGTCCGCTCTCCTGGGAACATGGTTGCATGGCAAAAGTGGCGACCTGTACCGAACAAAGCACTGCGAAGAATCCCTGACAGCGTCATGCCTTATCGAATACCTGAGCCAGGCTTTCCGTGAACTGAAACAGGAACGTGAAAAACCGTCGGAAGAAAATTAAAAATTTCCTTCTTCATCTTCGTCATCCACGTTATCGTCCTCTACGTCATTGTAAGCAGACGATTCGGTCTGTTTTTTAATGATCAGATCCTCAAGCATATCCTTCTGCGCCAACAATTCTTCAAGCGTGTTGGAGGAACCGAATTTCAAAGGACGTGGCAGGTTTTTCACTAATTCCAACATCTGTTCGTGATTTTTGGCAATCATCATTTGAGCAACGATCCCCGCTGCCATGCCTGCTGTTAATCCATAGAAAAAACCTTTCATATGACTCCTGATTCAGTGAGATGTTCGATTTAATATTACGCAGTTCGATCATATCGATAAAATTCGATTTTGGGAATGGTTTCTGAAACTCGCTTTATATTTCAGATCTTAATTAAATAAAAAAAAAGATTCAATGAGAATAATTTGATTTTTGGTTGACTCGTGGGCGATACTGAAATAGAACTATTTGGAAAGAAGAGACGGTAAACAGACAAAAACTTAACCCTAAAATAATTTTTACTATGGAAGAGCATCTGAAAGAACTGGAACGTAAAATGGATAAAGCCATAGACGTTTTAGAAAAGGAATTTCAAAAAGTCCGGACCGGTCGGGCGAATCCCGCTATATTGGATAGTATTCAAGTTGATTATTACGGCACACCCACACAATTAAATCAGGTCGGAAATATCAGTGTGCCTGACCCACAATTAATTGTGATTACCCCCTGGGAAAAGAAAATGCTCTCAGATATTGAAAAGGCAATCCAGAAATCAGATCTGGGGTTAACGCCACAAAACGACGGGAACATTATTCGGCTACCAATTCCGCCACTAACAGAAGATCGGCGTAAAGATCTGGTGAAACAGATCAAGAAACTTGGCGAAAACGCAAAAATTCCCATTCGGAACGTCAGAAGAGAAGGCAACGAGACCTTCAAAAAAATGGAGAAAAACAAGGAAATTTCCCAGGATGACCAAAAGCAGAATATGGCTAAAGTCCAGACACTAACTGACGATCACATCAAATTGGTTGACGACATGATGGTCATCAAAGAAAAAGAGTTAATGGAGGTTTAACCCCCCGTATTTAAGCGGCATCACCAACCAGGTTGCCGCATTTTCCACATTTTAGCGAGCCTGCAAGTAGTAAATCCCGAATTCCCGCTTAACAGTACCCTCGATCAGCTGCCGTTTAACCAAAACTCAACCAGCATCAATAACCCGCCACTCTTTGTCACGACTGATGTTTCGCAGATTGACTACTGTTTCCTGATATTATTTTTCCTTTTTTATTGCCTTCTTAGTTTGTTTTAACTTAGATTAAAGATTCAAGCTCTTGTTTTAAATTTCTTTCTTGGATCCAATCCGGATGACAGCGAAAAAAGTTATTTTGAAAAACCGTCATCATGATACGGATAAAAGCGTAGTGATTGCTGCAACGTCGTTATCCATTTGAAAGAATCCCAGACCGATTGTCGTATAAAGTGCAATAAACTGAAATGGTGATATTTAAAACCGGCTATCAACCAGGAGAACATATGAAGATAATAAACAAGCTACTTGTCATTGTAATCAGCCTGTTTTTCCCTGTGCTTGCCTTTGCCCAGCAGAAAACAGAAGATACAGGCATGGCCACCAAGCAACCTGGTCTCGTTTATGTCAGTCCAGAAGGAAAACTCTATGTGAAAAGTAAAACGCCGATTTATCTGCGTCTGGCAACCTCTGCCGATGCAGACGGAGACAGTTTTATTCTGAGAAGCCAAGCAAATCAGGATGCCGACCAGACAGCAGAACCGTTTTACTTCGAAGGACATGGCCCCCATTCAATCAGGCACATGTCAGATCACAGGGTTCCCCAGAAGAATTCTGCAAACCACCTCTTCCATGTTTATGACGACGGCAAAGCACCCCGCTCAAAGATATCTGTCACCAAAGCACCGTGGGTCTATAACGGTAATGTCAATATCTACGGAAAACCAGTGCAAATCTCGCTGATATTCAGCGATGCCGATTCGGGTGTTTATGCAGGCTACGCCTCTCTCAACGGTGAATCCTTCGCGAAATACGAGATGGCGTTAACACTCGATCAGGAAACCGACTACAAACTGCAGTACTACGCTGTCGATAACGTCACAAACAAATCTCAGACACGGACACGTCTTTACTCTTTGGATTTTACACCGCCGGAAACGACAACTCGGATACGGGGCCCGCATCTTTCGCTGGAGGGGGAGGATATCCTGTCTCCAAATTCGAAAATCATATTGAAAAGTCGTGATTTGAAGGCAGGGGTCAAGCAGATCCGCTATCGTTTCAAAAGTAAAAAAGGCGTATTTCAGAAAACCCCTCTAACCATGAGCGGGATGAAAAACGGCAGTCACAAGTTGATTTATGCGGCAGAGGATCGTGTTAAAAACCTGGAGGCAAACAAAACCTTTAATTTCTATCTAGACTCCATGCCACCAGTAGCAATGGATCAGCTAGTCGGTGATCAACATGTGGAAGGAAAAAGACAATATGTCTCTGGTCGAACCACCGTGGATTTATCTGCTACAGATAATAAAGCCGGTGTTCGACGAATACGCTACTACCTCGACGGGAAAAAGAGCAGCATTTACAGCGAGCCTTTTAACTTCCGTCAAAAAAACGGAAAGAGCACATACTCCTATAAGGCGAGCGATAAAGTGCTCAATATCAGCAGCGCTGTTCAGAAAAAAGTCATTGTCGATATTTCTGAGCCCAAGATCAAGCCAAGATTCAAGGGTGAGTACTATTTCAGCCGTGAAACACACTATATTCGAAAGACAACTGAAATTGACCTCCCTGCAACTGATAATCTATCAGGAATTAAGGGTATCAGTTACAATATTGACGCCAATGAGGATATTTTTAATGCCGGACCGTTTACAATCGATGCCGAAGGGCCTCATACGATGACATATCGGGCGATCGACAATGTCAACAATGACACAGGAGAGAACGCAGTCACCTTGTATGTGGACGAGAAATCCCCTGAAATTTTCCAACATTTCAGTGTGAACCCGACGGTTGCCGATCAGCAGATTTATCCTCTGAAGTCACTGCTTTATCTGGCTGCGACTGACAAACAGGCTGGCATAAGAAATATTTATTACAGCATTAATGGTTCAAAAGAGATTAAATTTCGAAAACCGCTCTCGTTTAAGAAGAAACAGTTCTACGACATAGAAATCAAGGCCATTGACAATGTTGGAAATACCTCTTTCAGCAATGTCAGCTTCGAAATTCAGTAAGACTGATTAATAATCGGCACATCATCCACCCCGGATGGTGTGCTTCAAACACTTTCCCTTGATCAAATCCCATTAGTTCATTTAGATTGAACTTCAGAAGAGATGCATCACAGGATTCTTAAACGCATCCCCACCTCAGCAATTGTTTCATCTGTCTAAGAATTAGATCAATCATGGCTTCTACAAACACACTACCGGATCTAAACGGTATTTTTCTTTTGATAGCAGATCAAGACAGCTCCAATCTGAGAAACCTGAAACGGTATCTTACAGAACTAGGCGCTATCGTACATCTCGCAGGAACCATGACAAACGCACAGATGATTATCGCCAACAAACTCGTGCATGCGGTTTTGGCGGATACGGAATTCGACCAGCGAGACGGGTTTGAGATCTATCAGCATTACAAAGCGGCAGTCCCTTCCGGTTTGTTCTATTTTATGTCAAACCATCCACCGACCGATCCTGAGTCTGAAGATAGTTCCATAAAAGTCGAGGGATTCTACTCAAAACCGGTAAAAATCGAACAGTTTGCGAAGAGCCTCCGGAAAAAAATCCAGGTGGACACATCATCTATCAGCAAACTTGACCCGCTGACCGAGTTGCTGCGACCCTATCTGATCTTTCGGTCTCCAGTCATGCGGCGAGGCCTGATGATACTTCCGAAGGTTGCAGCTAGTAGCCACAGTGTCCTGGTGACAGGAGAGACGGGAACCGGAAAGGAGATGGTCGCCCGAGCCATTCATGGCCTGAGTCCCTTTGCCAATGGACCGTTTGTAGCGGTCAACTGTGGCGCCATTCCAGAAAGCCTGATCGAAGGAGAGCTTTTCGGCCACGAAAAAGGATCGTTTACCGGAGCCCAGGCGCAACACCGCGGTAAATTTGAACTGGCCAGAGACGGAACCCTTTTTCTGGACGAAATAGGGGAAATGCCTCTGGCTCTTCAAGCGCGCCTGTTAAGAGTTCTGGAAGAGCGACAGTTTTATCGCGTCGGTGGCGAAAAACCGATCAAGACGAACCTGCGTATCGTAGCAGCCACCCAGGTTGCTCTGGAAAAATCAGTTGAAGATGGGCTGTTTCGGGAAGATCTATATTACCGGCTGAACGTGCTCCGCATACACCTGCCGGCACTCAGAGAAAGAATTGAGGATATTCCCTTACTGGCATGGTACTTTCTGGAACGAGCATTTGCAGAGCTCAATCGCAACAAACCGTACCCATCGCTCTCATCCAACCTGATTCAGATCCTGGTCGAGCAGGACTGGCGGGGAAACGCACGCGAGCTGAAAAACCTGATGACACGACTGGCGGTACTCCTGCCGAATCGTGTCCACCAGATCGTACCAGACCACCTGGCCATGTATTTCCCGGAAAAGATGATGTCAGCTCACGATTTTCGAACAGAACCAGAGACCTACTTTCAGAACATCGTAGGTGATGAAAACATTATTGAGGTCTCATCTTACCCCCCGGAGGATGGCACGTTTATTCCAACTGGAACCCTCCTGAAAGATGCTGAGGAAATGTTGATCAAAGCTGCACTGAGATATACCGGCGGGAATCGGACAAAAGCAGCAAAAATGCTCGGGATTGGCATTCGGACTATCAGAAGAAAGATCAATGAAACGGAGTAAAGGAGTTAAGCATGTATAATATTTTTATAGACGGCCAGGTGGGAACTACCGGGCTGCGAATAGCTGATCGTCTTGGGGACAGAAAAGATATTTTGTTGGTAAACATTCCCTACGAGCAGCGTAAAGATGAAAAGGTAAAGGCACAGATCCTCAATGAGGTCGATTTGGTGATCCTGTGCCTGCCAGACACGGCGGCCCGTGAATCCGTTTCGATGATAAAAAATGACCGGGTTCGTGTACTGGACGCCAGCACGGCTCATCGAACTGACAGCAAGTGGATATACGGTCTACCAGAGTTGAGCCCGGAACAGCGGGAGAAGATAAAAACCGCATCCCGAGTCAGTAACCCCGGATGCTATCCCACTGGATTTCTGCTGGGGGTCGTTCCGTTGTTACGGGCCGGTATTTTGCCAGCCGACTATCCTGTATCTGTCGATGCCGTATCAGGGTATTCCGGTGGCGGCAGGCAGCTGATCGAAAAGTACGAAGCCCGTGCTGCAGAACATCCAGAGGCACTCTGGACGTTCCGAAAATACAGTCTGCAACTGGCGCATAAACATGTTCCAGAAATGAGACATTATGCCGGGTTAACCTATGACCCGATTTTTGTGCCGTCAGTCGCGCATTTTGAGCAGGGCATGCTGGTTTCGATTCCTCTGGCAACACGCTTCTTAAAAAAAGGAACAACAGCCGCACATATTCACGCCTGCCTGGCTGAAAACTATGTCAATGAAGAATTTGTCGAAGTCTATGAACCCAACAATTTCGATCATCTCGAAGACGGATTCCTCTCGCCACTCTTATGCAACGATACGAATCGGGTGGACATCATGGTTTCTGGCAACCAGGATCAGGTTCTGATTATCTCCAGGCTGGACAACCTGGGGAAAGGTGCTTCAGGAGCGGCGATTCAAAACCTGAATCTCATGTTGGGAGAGAACGAAGACAAGGGACTAAACCGATACCGAAAATAAACATCAAAACGAGAATTGATATGACTCAGTCCAAAGAGGACATTCAAAGAACATTTCAAAACCACAAAATCATCGCATCTGAATCCAAATCCTGGTATATCGGCACACCGGGAACAACTCAGCACTCATTCAGCGTCACCTGGTCGCCTGGATCTATCTTGCTTTATGGCCAGGCTGGAAATGTCACCCTGATCGCTACAGAATTCAGCTCCTATGAAAATGCCAAAAAGTGGCTGGGGAGTTGCGAAATAAATGACTTTAAACGTACGATAGCTCATGAAATACCTGAGAACCTGGCTTATTTACACGAAGCCTGCCGTTTCTGGGGCAATGAACCCCATTACAAATAAAAAACCTTTTCAAGGGTTTGACTACTTTCTCCAGCCGTGGCGTTTTGCCAGGCTGAATTGACAGTTTAAAGAAAACGAAATAAATTTAAAGAACTGGTATTGATAAATTAAAACGGGTTTTCCACCCATTTGCACGCAATTCTTAACGTCTTATTAAAAAATACAAACTATGAGTGAAGAACAAAAAGTACCTCAACCGGAAGAGGCAAAAAAAGAAGAGTTTCAGTTTCAGGCTGAAATGTCTCAATTGCTGCATCTGATCACCCACTCTCTTTACACTCACCACGAGATTTTTCTGAGGGAGCTGATATCTAACTCATCGGATGCATTGAATAAACTGCACTTTGCCTCACTGACAGATGCGAAGGTCCTGGGAGACGACGGTGAACTGAAAATAGACATTGACCTGAACGAAGAGGAGAAAAGTTTCTCCATTTATGATAACGGAATCGGCATGACCAAGGATGAGTTCATCTCTAACCTGGGGACCATAGCCAGCTCCGGCACCGGAAATTTCATCAAGCAGATGACCGGTGACAGCAAAACAGATCTAGAACTGATCGGCCAATTTGGGGTTGGATTTTATGCGGTGTATATGGTCGCCGAAGAGGTCACTGTCGACAGTCGTTCATACGAGAGTGAAGAGGGATTCCGCTGGATCTCAAAGGGTACCGGTTCTTATACTATCGAACCCATTGAGCTCAAAGAGCGGGGAACCCGGATCTCTTTCAAGTTCAAGAAGGAGTCTGAAGAATTTGCCAATAAGTGGCGCATCGAAAGCACAATTAAAAAATACTCTGACTTTGTCTCTTTTCCCATCAGTCTCAATTCGGAAAAAACAAACCAGTCAACCGCTCTCTGGGCAAAAGCAAAGAATGACATCAAGGATGAGGAGTATAAGGAGTTTTTTAAGTACATCGCAAACTCCACAAAAGATCCTTTGAGTTGGATGCATCTAAGTGTTGAAGCTCCTGTGCAGTTCAATTCGATTCTTTTCATACCGGAAGAGCCCGACAAGTTTGCGATGACAAACGACATGGACACACGTCTTCATCTGTATGTGAAACGGGTTTTTATTCAGAACGATTGTAAAGAGCTGATCCCGCAATGGCTTCGTTTTGTCAAAGGTGTTGTAGATTCGGAAGACCTCAATCTGAATATCTCCAGGGAAGTGACCCAGAAAAACATCGTCATGGAGAAGATCAACAAATACCTGGTGCGCAAGCTGCTTGGCGAGTTCAAGGATTGGTCGGAAAAAGAGAAAGAACGCTACGAAAAGTTCTGGGGAGATTTTGGCTACTTTATCAAAGAAGGGATTCACACCGATTTTGCCAATCGTGAAAAATTGATAGAGCTCTACCGTTGTCAGTCCTCCTTCGAAGTAGATACGCTCACTTCTTTGAACGACTATGCGACACGCATGGGTACCGACCAGGAAGAGATTTATTACGTCTATGGTAAAAACAGGGTCGCCATCGAGAACTCCCCCAATCTGGAGTACTTTAAGAAAAACAATATCGAGGTTCTTTATCTGTTCGATGAGATTGACGATTTTATCATGCCTTCCATCGCCACGTACAAGGAAAAACCTTTAGTCGGGATCGACAAGGCGGATCTGAAACTGAAGGATGAAGAGGTGGCCGACAAAGAGAAGGACACACTGGAAGAAGGTGTCAAGAAGAAACTCCTGGGCTATTTCAAGGATATTCTTGGAGAAAGGGTAGAGGATGTCATCGAGTCTAAACGTCTTGTGGACAGTGCCTGCACGTTGGTCAGCCCCAAGGAGGCAATGAACGCCAATATGGAACGGATGATGAAAATGATGGATCAGGATTTCAAAGGTGGCAAGCGGGTTATGGAGGTCAATATGAGTAACCCGTTGATTCAGCATCTGTCAGACATCCAGAAAAAGTTTCCACAGGATTCCATGCTGAAGGATTGTATCGAACAGCTCTTCGAGGGCGCCAGCCTGCTTGAAGGCACACTGGAAGATCCGTCGAAACTAGTTCCCCGAACCACATTGCTGATGGAAAAAGCGACGGAACTTTATCTTAAATCTTTGGAAAGTTAATATTATAGCTCATCACACCCTCTTTAATAGAGATACATCCCCATCAAACAGGGAGAAAAAGAGTATGCACACCGGAAAATGTCATATTCTTTTTTTCTCCCTCATTTTCCTGTTTTGTGCTGCCCCGGTACAGGGAAAAACAATCACTATCGAGCACGCCTTCTTCAAATACGACAAAGACAGTAATATCCACACTTACACCAGCCC
>JABGPJ010000146.1:0-3176 GCA_018645005.1 Deltaproteobacteria bacterium
GAGTGTCTGTTATGGACCCTTTTCAATTGCTTGGAGGAGTTTTTAGATGATCTTAACGAAATTGAGCACCCGAAATCCCTCTGTTTGAGCAACGCGAGTTCGGGATTTCAGTGAAATGAGTAATAGATCATCTTAAAACGTATCCGCAATTGAAAAGGGTTCATATCAGACACTGGACTTGATGCTTAAGTTAATAACATTGTCTATTTACCTGAATAATTAATCAATAAGAGATCGGGCAACCTGATGAGACTTAGAACCATTATTTTGATCCTGGCTATACTGGCTTTCCTTTCCGCGCTCACCGGAGGATTTTTTTACTACTCATCTTTAAAAAGATTGGTAATTGAAAAAGCCAAATTGCAATATGAACTAAGTGTATCTAAATATCAAGAGCATATTTCATTTTTATTAACTGAAAAGTTAAGAGAAATTAAGGCCCTATCCAAAACAAGTGAATTGAGACAGGCATTAAAAAACCCTGATAAAACAGTCATAACAGCGGCCAATTCTATGTTGGTTCACTTCAACAATTCTCTGGAATCCGATGTTTGCTATTTGATGGACAAAACAGGGCAGACGGTTGCATCCAGCAATTTTGATGATCCTAATAGTTTTGTCGGTAAGAATTATGCTTTTCGGCCCTATTTTCAAAAAGCAATAAAAGGATCTTCAGCAGTCTATTTAGCTTTAGGTATAACTTCTGGGAAACGGGGAACCTATTTCAGTCAACCGATTTATGAAGAAGATAATCAAATTCCAAGCGGCGTTATTGTTATAAAGACTTCTGCAGATTCCCTGGAAAAAACACTACAAACTCTTGGTTACAATAAAGCTACTGCTCTAATCATCTCTCCGCAGGGCATTATTTTTATGTCCACCGTCAAATCCTGGCTTTACCAATCACTATTTGAACTGGACTCCAAATTGATTGGTGAAATTACTGAGACGAAGCAGTTCGGCAAGGGACCCTGGGGCTGGACCGGGTTAACGCAAAAAAGTGACAGTCAAATCGTAGACAAGGCTGGAAATGAATATATGTATCATCAAACTAAAATTGAAGAGCTTCCCGGCTGGACGATTTTGAGCTTGATCAATTTTGATAAGATCTCAAAAGAAACCCTTGATCCTATTATCAGATTGTCGGGTTATATAATTGCCATCATCTGTGTCATTGTCGGAATCGCAGTCATTACTTTATACCGAATGGCACGTTTAGAAATATTTAAACGAAAACAAGCTGAAGAAAAAGTGAAATCTTCAGAGGAAACCTTTAGAAGCGTGGTGGAATCATCCCCAATGGGTATCCATATGTACGATGTCGAGTCAAATGATCAACTTGTATTTATGGGGGCAAATCCGGCAGCAGATAGAATTCTGGGTGTTGATAATTCTCAGTTTATAGGTAAGACGATTGAAGAGGCTTTTCCGCCTCTCATCGCAACCGAGGTGCCCGAAAAGTATCGCTTGGCAGCGACAGAAGGTATTTCCTGGCAAACTGAGCAGATAGGTTATGAAGACGGCAAGATCAAAGGTGCATTTGAAGTTTATGCTTTTCAGATGACCCCTGGAAAAATGGCAACTCTTTTTTTTGATGTTACTGAACGCAAACAGTCCGAAGCGGCTGTTAAAATGGAACGGGATTTTGCCGCAGCCATACTTTACTGGATTGAATCCATCGTTGTGGTGATAGATCTGGACGGATATATTCAGAAGTTTAACCAAGCCGCTGAAAAATGCAGCGGCTACAAACTTGATGAGGTACAGCAAAAACCGTTTTGGGAGATTTTAGTCCCGCCTGAAGAAAGAAACTCAGTTAAAGACGCTATCATGAGTGCAGATACAACCTCATTTGTATCAGAAAATGAAAACTATTGGCTGACCAAGGACGGGCGAAAACGTCAAATTCACTGGTTCAACACGGTCTTGACCGGAGCGGATGGGAATGTCGAGTATCTTCTGTGCACAGGTCTTGATCTGACTGAACGCAGCCAGGCTGAAAATGCGCTACAGAGAAGCGAAAAGCACTATCAGTCCGTTCTTGAAAACATGGAAGAAGGGTATTTTGAAACAGATCTGGCAGGAAATTTTACTACTGTAAACAAATCAGTTGAGGAGACGCTGGGTTATTCAAAATCTGAACTGATTGGAATGAATAATAAAGAACTCATGGAACCAGAAGCATCAAAAAAAGTGTTCGAGATGTATAGCAATTTATATAGGACGGGTAAATCGCAAAAATATCTGTCTTACGAAGTCATCAGTAAAAACGGTGAAAAGAGAGCTCTGGAAGTCTCGGCATCTTTAAGATACGACACCGATGGTCATGCGATCGGTTTTCACGGGGTCTCTAGAGATGTAACAGACCGCATACGCATCGAAGAGTTGATGGTACAAACGGAGAAAATGATGTCAGTCGGCGGTCTGGCGGCAGGCATGGCCCATGAACTGAATAACCCGCTGGGTGGCATACTACAGGGAATTCAGAATATCCAACGCCGTTTTTCGCCAGACCTGAAATCCAACCTTGAACCTGCCAGAGAATTTGGAATCGATCTCACTAATTTGCAATCATATATGGAAAAGAGAGAAATCCATTCTTCTTTTAATGGCATCAGGGAATCCGGCAAAAAAGCGTCTCAGATAATCTCAAATATGCTGCAATTCAGCCGGAAGAGCGAATCCAAGATGGCTCCAATCGATCTTGAAGGACTGGTGGACCGTGTTCTCGATCTGGCGGGAAAGGATTACGACCTGAAAAAAAAGTTTGATTTTAGAAACATCAAGCTAATAAAGGAATTTGAGAAAGACTTGCCGCTGATATCCTGCAATGAGACAGAAATCGAACAGGTTGTGCTGAATGTATTAAACAATGCTGCCTGGGCCATGGCAAATGAAAAAAGAGATGACCCTCCTCAAATCATGGTACGCATCTGTAGTGAAAAAAGCTTGGTAAAAATTGAAATTGAAGATAATGGGCCTGGTATGGATGCGGAAACTCGTAGACGGGTATTTGAACCCTTTTTCACAACTAAACCGGTTGGTGAAGGAACCGGATTAGGTCTATCCGTTTCTTATATGATTATTACGAATAACCATAAAGGTACCATGGAAGTTCAATCTGAAAAGGGAAAGGGTTCCAGATTCATCATCCGCTTACCATTGGATGGAGAGTT
>JABGPJ010000146.1:3276-11215 GCA_018645005.1 Deltaproteobacteria bacterium
CTGAAAAGGGAAAGGGTTCCAGATTCATCATCCGCTTACCATTGGATGGAGAGTTGCCGTCTTGAAACGGGTCCATACGGCATTTTCAACGGCAAGGAGAGCGTCTCGCAGTTCATTCGCTCGTCTTTGTAGCATGGCAAACTTCCTTTTCGGGCTGGACTCGTATCGGACCTGATCCCGACTGACAAAATGCAGCAGTCAGCACAATTCAAAACTCTTTAGGTCCTGCCAGTCTGAATATCTTTTCAGGTTCGGTTTTGAATTGATTTCCCTATTCCACGGACGATCCAGCAGTGCCACTGGTGTGTCCATATCGTTTGCAAGAAAGGCTGCCATGGCGGCCGAGTCTTCCACAGCCAGTTGAAACACCATTCCAGATAACTGGTCCAGGGTTATCGCGATATTGTCATCCATACCGGGCCTGGAATACTTGTCGACAATAATAAACGAATCAAAGGGGACCTCATGTTTCGACAGCCATTCCAATGATGCATCGTAAGTGGAGGTTAAGCGGCCCGTAACGATAGATATGGGATGTCCCTTGTCCGACCACGAGGTCAGGACCTCAATAGCACCGTCGATGACATCCATGGCCAGGATTTCATCTGGCCGATGGGCAACCTCAAACAGGTGCTCATACTCGGATTGAGTGAGTTGAAAGGACTTTTTAAGATCAAAATCCGTGATCTGTTCGTGAGTTACGGTCTTCCCGAACTCCCGCTTTACAATCTCTATAAAGGCTTTGACAGTCGAGGCGATAACGTCGTCCATGTCCACATATATCGGCAGCATTGGCGATCCTGTAAAATAGTTGAGAGGTCCATGAAATTGTATGTGCATTCCAGGAAGCGTCATAAGCTATTATGGCTATTCCTAACGTAAAAAAGGATCGATATCATCCGAAATCCATGGCTCATGTCAATAATCACTGAGGAGACAGCGCGTTCTTTAGGGAAACAGCCTCACCAGCAATTTCTTGATTAAAACCTTTTCTATTTCTCGACAAATGTCTTTGATTGTGATAGGCGGGTTATAACATGAAGAAAGAGTCCGATAGACGCATAACCTCTGTGATATTTGTTGAAATGCTTTAATCAACTATGAGGCTTAAAAGGGAGAGAGACAATGAAATGTCTGAACTGCCAATCTGACATTCCTGATGGTTCTAAATTCTGCAAGGAATGCGGGACAAAACTTTCCTCCGCAACATCTGCTCTAACCACCCTCAACGAAAAAATAGATAAAATCCAACGATATCTGCCACAAGGATTAACAGAGAAGATCCTGGATCAAAAAGAGAGAATCGAAGGGGAACGAAAACAAGTTACCGTCCTGTTCTGTGATTTGGTGGGGTATACCTCAATGAGTGTAAAGCTCGGTCCAGAGGACACCTATTCAATCATGGATCAGGTGTTGGAAATCCTCATTCATAAGGTTCACGATTATGGAGGAACAGTTAATCAACTCCTGGGAGATGGTCTATATGCGTTGTTTGGTGTGCCTCTCGCTATTGAAGATGCGTCATCCAGAGCTATCAGGGCTGGAATCGATATGCACAAAGACATATCCGAATTCAGTCATAAGATTACCAAAGAAAAAAATATCCCGCCTTTAAGAATGAGAATTGGCATCAATTCAGGTCCGGTTGTGGTAGGAACAATCGGCAACTCTCTGCGAGTCGATTTTGCTGCTGTTGGGGACACCGTCAATCTGGCGTCCAGAATGGAAGGACTGGCAGAACCGGGAACCATAGCTGTTACGGGAGAAACCCATAAACGGGCGGAACTGTATTTTAATTTTGAGGATTTAGGAGAAAAGACGGTCAAAGGCAAAGAAGAACCGGTTTCAGTGTTTAAAGTATTATCAGAAAAAGAGAAGATTCACCGTAGACACACCTCAGAGCGAATAATCCAATCCGCAATGGTAGGCAGGGAAGCAGAGATGGATAAATTGGAGTTGGCTGTGGTCAAGGTTAAAAACGGTGAGGGGTCTATCGTTAATATTATCGGAGACGCAGGCATCGGTAAAAGCAGGCTGATTGCTGAATTAAAATCTAACG
This sequence comes from Deltaproteobacteria bacterium, assembly GCA_018645005.1. Lineage (GTDB taxonomy): Bacteria > SAR324 > SAR324 > XYD2-FULL-50-16 > XYD2-FULL-50-16 > JAHJRI01. The sequence goes on from JABGPJ010000146.1 coordinate 5,336, forward strand.
ATGTTGTTAAAAGAACTGTTATTCGTGAAGGCAGAGCCCTTTCCATGGGACGTAATCTCAGCTTCTATCCGATCATCGAAATCCTGAAGGGATTTGCAGGTATTGGTGAGGATGATTCTGCAACTGAACAGCTTCGTAAACTTGAATCCGCCATAAAGGACATTCACCCCGGGCAGGTGGATGAAATATTCCCGTTCACCGCCACTCTGATGGGCATGAAACTAGCCGGTAAACATGCCGAAAGAGTAAAGGAAATTGAAGGCGATGCATTGAACAAACTGATTTTAAGAAACTTACGGGAACTGCTGATCAAGTCGACCGAAATATCCCCGCTTATTCTTATCATTGACGACCTGCATTGGGCTGACACCAGTACCCTTGACCTTATGATATCGCTGTTTAAACTGGCTAGAGACTTCCGGATTGTCTTTATCAACGTCTTCAGACCCCATTATCTGGATACAGGGGAAAAGCTGCTGCTGGAAGTGAGAGAGGAATTTGCTGAATGTTACACTGAAATTTTCCTGCACCGTCTTGAGATGGATCAGAGTGACCGATTGATCGCCAATCTGATCAATATCAAAGGACTGCCCACTGAGATGAGAGAACTGATCAAAAAACGCTCGGAGGGGAACCCCTTTTTCATTGAAGAAATTGTCCGTTCCCTGATCGATGAAGGAGCGGTTGAGATAAAGGAAGGTCAATTTTCCATCACCGGAAAGATCAAATCGTTCTCTATTCCACATACCATCCAGGAATTGATCATGTCCCGTATTGACCGGCTGGATGAAAAGACCCGGAGCTTGATTAAGATCGCCTCGGTAATCGGTCGCAATTTCTTTCATAAAATTCTGACGGAAGTGGCAGGTTCGGTGGAGGATATCGAAGGAAAAATAACATATCTCAAGGAAATCCAGCTGATTCGCCAAAGCCAAAAAATGGAAGAGGTCGAATACCTCTTCAAGCATGCCCTGGCCCAGGAAGCGGCCTACGAATCCATCCTGCTCCAGAAAAGAAAGGCGCTTCATCTGCAGGTGGCTGAAACCATCGAGAGGATCTTCTCCGAAAGACTCCATGAATTTTACGGAATGCTGGCCTTTCACTATAGCCAGGGTGAGGATCTGAATAAGGTGGAAGAGTTTATGCTCAAAGCCGGTGAAGAAGCCATGAAAATATCTGCCTCCAGTGAGGCTGTCAACTTCTTGAGAAATGCTCTTGAACTGTATACCGGGAAATATGGAGATCAGGTCGATCCCCAAAAGATCGCTCGTATGGAAGCCAATATCGCCCTGGCCTATCTTAACCGGGGATTATACGTTGAAGCGGTTGAGTTTTCCAACAGAGCCCTCATGAATATGGGGATAAAAGAACCAAAGGGAAAAGCAGCTTTGGCTGTCCGTATTTTGACAAATCTGTTTATTATTTTCAAAAACATCTACTTCCCTTCAAAAAAGCCAAAGAAAATACCCACCGACCTGGATATACGGATCTTCGGTATTTCATATGAAAAAACCAAGGCCTTGATGCCTGTTAACCTTTGGCAGGCTTATATCTCAATGATAATGGACTTAAGAGCCTTGCTCCAATTTGATGTTTCAAAATCACAGCTGATGTTTAATCATTTATCTCATCTAGGCATCCTGTCAGTTGGTGCTGGATCACCCAATATCACCCGCAGAACATTTGATTTTGTGCAAAATTGTCTGAACGAAAAAAACAGTCGTATTTCCCTGTATTATTACAAATTGTGGAAATTAAATGGCAGCAACTATCTAGACATAGGTTTAGCTCAAAAGCATTATGATGAGAAATTTGCGGATGATGCCCTGAAAATAGGGGATGCATATGCTGCCTCAGCCTATTTGTTATGGTCGGGACAATCATTCATAGCCCGGGGTGATTTTGCAACTTCCGGAAAAATCCGCCAAAAGCTGGAAGTATTCAGCACCGAATTGGATGATGCCCACGCTGAAGCGGATTTTTATGAGATATCTTCCCTCTTGCTGATAAAGCAATATAAACCGAAGGAAGCGCTTCTCTATGTAAATGCCGGGATTCGGCTTATGGAAAAGGTTGCTCAGGAAGGCCGAAAGGCGAGTTTTCTGGGATTAAGGCTGCAGGCTGAAATATTGCAGAACGAATTATCCGCAGGTGAAAAAACGTTTGCCGAAGCCCTTAAACTGATTGAAAAAAGCGGCTTTTTCGCTATAGTCCCCATCTGGTTTTCTTACTTTCAGATTGGAGCCATAATGTATCATCTCTGCAAGTTGCAGAATACTATGGACTCAACCGATAAGTTGGATATTTCACGACTTAAAAAGTCGTTTTTGTTTAAAACCACCTCTTGGTCCTGCAGATTGACTGTTCTATCAAACTTGTTTCTTGATATGTCTATGAAAGTGGAAGTGTTTCGCCTGACCGGTTCTTATTACTGGCTGTTGGGCAAACAGAAAAAAGCACTCAAGTGGTTCGCTAAATCCATTAAACAAGGTGAACGGCAAGGAGCCAGGCCAGATCTCGCCCGCACTTATTTCGAAGTCGGCAAGCAATTATCGGATTCAAAATCCAAATACAAACAACTCAATGGCGTCACTGCCGAAGAATATTTAGAGAAAGCCAGGGTCCTGTTTGAAGAGATGGATCTGGAGTGGGATTTGGAGCAACTGGAGAAGGTGAAAGCAACATCGCATTAATGTTTTTGTATCAGCCATGATTGCCTGCCTTGACAAAAGACGATAAAATTTTACTTAACAAATCGACTTGTATTTGGCGACCTATCACTATCCGCCCATGAAACTTCCACATGGAATCCATGATTTCCAGGAATTGGTAAAAAAAGGATTCTACTATATTGATCGGACGCCATATATTGAAAAACTGGAAAGATCAAAGGATCGCCTGGTGCTATTTCGCCGGCCTAACGGATTCGACAGGAAACTTTTTATCTCAATGCTTGGCTACTATTACGGTATTCAATATAGAAGCAAGTTTGAGACTTTATTTAAGCGCTATTACATCGGCCAGAAAAAAACAGCTCAAGCTAATCAATACCAAATTCTGGCGTTTGATCTTTGTAACCTTGATCTAGTCAATCTTCAAAAAACAGAACAGACATTAACACACTCCGTTAAAAAGGGAATTGAGGCCTTTCTCCGTCAATATAAAAACATTCCCAACGGCAAACAGAACTCCACCCTGGTGAATGATGGGTTTGAAAAGATGTTAACAACGTTTCTTCATAGCTGTGCGGAATATAACATCTATCTTTTCTTGGACGATGCACAGGGGTTGATCAGTGATATTGCTGATCCGGGAACCAGATATTCCCCTTTTAATTTAGTCACCAGAAGTCTGATAACTCGTTTTTTTAGAATAATAGAGAGAGGATTGTCACAAGGGATAATCGGTAGGATTCTGTCTTTAGGCATCGATGAATCCCATGACAGGGATTAATAGGCTCTCTGAGTTTGAGGCCAATTTTGAAGAAGAATCTTTGTAACCGTTAAACATGAAAACCGAGATAAGGGTTGGCTCAAAATTTTGTATTGCTTTTCCCCCTCCAATTCAAGTAAATGAATTTATAAGCTTTTGAGTAAAGGGCTCTGGATTGCCTACCTGAGATTGACCTGCCGCCAAAGGCTTTTTCCTGATCAATGAGGAATGATTTCCGGGATTGATTGCTCCTCATAAAAATGAACCTAACCTGTATCGAATTGCCGATTTTTGAGCCAGGTTTCTTGCTGGAAAACAAATCCGGAGATTGCATCTGAATACAGGCGTTAAAGGTTAAAAATTTCTGTATTTTTGTTATCATGAGAGCGTAATCGAACGGCATCTATTTCGGAGATGATTATGTTGGAATTCTATTCAGCCAGTTCAACAGCCGTGAATTCGAAGAGAGCCATGTCCGAGTGCCTGGAGATGGCCCTTGAAAATGAAAACAATCTTGATTGTGATTTGATTATTTTATATACAACCATCGGGCATAATTTCAAGGATCTTCTCTCCGAAGCCCACAGGATTTCACCCGGCGCTCAGATTGTAGGATGTACTTGTGCCGGGATTATCAGCAAGGAAACTGTCAGCGAAGCCATGAGAGCCCTGGCCATTATGGCTATCAAAGGTGATAGAAACGAATTTGCAATTGCCTATGATTCCAGCAGAACTCGTCAGAATCCTTTCGAGCTTGGTTCCAAAATAGCTCAAGATCTGAAAAAGAAGAATGCGGGCATTAACATGATTCATTATACCATAGGGTGGCCTTCACTGGAGGAAATACAAAACATGACGACTACCTGGCAGGATACTGTCATTGCGGGGATTGAGTCTGTTTTTGGGCCCGAGGTTCCGATCTTTGGAGGAGTGTCCCTTGATAATATGAAACTAATCAACAATTTTCAGTTTGTGAATGACCAGGTGATAGAAAGGGGAGCGGTGGCGGTTGGCTTTGCAGATCCAACTCTTGAGCTGGTCAGTCAGGCGAATCATGGATTTGATGTGGTTGGATCGCCATTTGAGGTAACGCGTTCGGAGGTAGCAATTTTATTGGAATTGGATGGTCAACCAGCAGGGCCGTTCATTCATGAAAAACTGGGTCTATTAAAAAAAACATCAGTAGTAGAGGCGATGCAGATAACATTGTTTGTTGGAGAATTGCCCTCTCAATATCATCAAGAATATGGCAGCTCATATATTGTTCACGGGCTGCCTTTGGTAAATCCGGACACTTCAATTACGTTGGTAAGAAAGACTCCGCAGGGGATGAAGTTCTGGCTGGCAAAACATGATGAAGAAAAAATATTCAGTGGCCTGGATAAAATGATGGGTGATATTGTCAAACGCTGTGACGGCAGAAAACCGCTGGCGGTATTCCATGCCGACTGTGCTTTTAGAGGCAAAATATCTTTTAATAAAATTCTCAAAGAGGAGCTGGTCGGTCATATGCAATATCCACTTTGTAAAGATGAAGGCATTCCGTGGCTGGGGATGTACTCGGGGGGCGAATATGCAATGCTGGGTGGCCGGAATTTTTTCCATATTTTTACCACCTCGCTGAATGTGATTCTTCGGCGTGAATCATAAACAAAAAAACCAAGTACGCATGACAACGGAAGACGTTTCTTACGACATCCTAAAATCTAAATATGACGACCTGCAAAAACAGGTGACGCGCTTTCTGTCTGTCGAACGTTCCCACGCCAGAACCAGGGATCTGCTCGATCAGGAAATGGCCCGTTTCAAGATAATACAGGCGTAAAGTGAAAATGCGATTCATACGAAAAATATGGAAGAGTTGGGTAGTCTGACGGTAGAGTCGATCGCCGAAGCCTTCGAATTTGAATGCAGCGCTTTGCTCAAATATGAACAACCGACTCACAATGTCAAAGTGCTCAACTCTTTTGGTTTTGAAGAACCTCCTGGAAAGGCTTCCCTGGACATGCATTGGATCGATGAAAAAGGCCCTTTGAAAAAAGGAAAGCCCTTTATCGAAGAGTTCAGTGGGAACAAAAATTCCTGGGATTCGATGGGATTGTGCCAGGCGATCGTGTGTCCCTATTTTGATGAAAATGAGATATTGCAGGGTTTTCTTCTGGGGGGCAGGTCAGTCAACAATAAGGACTATTATGATGAGATAAGAGAGGAAGTGTTACCCTCTTTTTCAGTCTTTACCCAACAAATGGGTGCGTTGCTCGGGAATGTCAGGTCTCAGGTGATCATCAAGCAACAGCTTGAAAAGCTCCAACGATCCAATAGCGAGTTGCAGGAGACCATGCACCAATTGCAGGCAACTCAGAAAGAACTGGAAGAGATCAACACAAATCTGGAAGGGATCGTTGAGCAACGAACAAAAGAGTTGAAAGGGACCAACGAAAAACTGAC
>JABGPJ010000109.1 GCA_018645005.1 Deltaproteobacteria bacterium
AATTACTTATTAAAAATAATTATCCTTACCAGTTTAGCACTAATTGCATTTGCAGCAAATTCGGTGTTGTGTCGATTGGCTTTGGGAGAGAATGCTATTGATGCATCCAATTTTACTGTTATACGGCTGTTGTCCGGGGTAATTGTTCTCCTGGCGATTATAAAACTCAGGAGAAATAAAACAGGCTCGCCGACAAAAGGTAGCTGGCTTGCCAGTTTTATGCTGTTTCTTTATGCCATCACATTTTCCTTTGCCTATATTACGCTGGACACAGGAACCGGTGCACTCATCTTGTTTGGCTCGGTACAAATAACGATGATACTACTGTCTCTTCTTTCGGGAACCAGATTGCATAGTACTGAATGGGCTGGTGTAGCGGTTGCTTTTACAGGATTTGTTTATCTGATTCTGCCCGGAGTAACGACACCTTCAGCTATCGGATTCTTGCTTATGACAATGGCCGGTATTGCATGGGGTATCTATACCCTTATGGGACGTGGTTCGAAAAGCCCTCTGATGGATACAGCGTATAATTTTTTTAGAACTGTTCCTGTTGTTGTTATTTTGGCTCTTGTTGCAATGAAAAACGCAAATTTCTCATCTGAAGGAATATTATTAGCGGCAATATCTGGCGGCATCACATCTGGGATCGGTTATACGATTTGGTATATTGCGCTTGGTGGACTATCAGCCACGCAAGCAGCGGTTCTTCAGCTTTTAGTTCCTGTAATCGCAGCTCTGGGTGGAATCATATTTGTATCTGAGATAGTCACAGTTCGTTTAATGGTTTCAGCCGCAATGATACTTGGTGGTATTTTATTGGTAGTATTAGGCAGATACTATTTTGTCCAGTCACGGTTGGACAGCAAAACATAATGTAAAGGATTTTATCCTTAACGCCAAAAGGCAAAATGCTGCCAGTTAGCAAGAAACTTTGAGGCGCTATGAATAAAATCCTTTACATTAATGAACCCATTTGTGAGAGTCTCTACAGCGGCGTTACGCAGTCTATGCAGACAAGTAGAGTCTCTCCAGGGGGTGTTCTGTGAATTTGTCCTGATATCCTGGTTGCCTTAAATAAACCGTTTCATCACCTCTGCTGTGAATTGTTCAACGTTGTCCGGAGTGATTTGATTGGCCTCACAGTACTGTTCTACATGTTGTCGCTGCGATCTATTTTGCATCTGACTGATTTGCGAAAAAATCCCGGTTCGCCGGCCCACAAGATAAAGCATCTGATCAGTTGGGGACATCGCGAAAAAGGTTTGAATAGGTGCCATCAATTGCGCCTTTTCTTCCGGAAGGCTTCCATCCACCTCCTGAAACAGGTTGAGGATATGATCGCTTTTGATGGTGCTGGTAATGCCGTTCAGGTTTTCTATAAACAGCAATAGTTCTGCCGCCATTTGTGCATCCCCGATTTTTTGAAAAGCGCCGGATTGATAGTCCTGAAAAAGCTCTGTATAGGCCGGGATTGCAAGAGTCCTGATGCGAATAAAATCCGGATTGATCTGGTTCATGGCATCAGCAGTATCCAAAGCGCTGACCTCTGAGTACTGCGCTCCACCCAAACCAGGCATGTAATACTCGGACAGCTCAATACCGGCTCGTTTGACTTTTTGCCCGGCAAAAATATGCGTCTCCTTATCCACACCTTTTTTAATAAAGTCCAGGACCTCGTCTGACGCTGACTCCAACCCGATATGAATGCGATTCAGACCAGCTTCGGCAATCCGGCTCAGATCCTCGTCACGAATCCGGGCAATCGAATGCGAACGTGCATAGGAGGTAATGCGTTCCACCTGGGGAAAGGACTGCCGAATATGGCTGAGAATCTTAACCAGATTATCCGGCTTGATGACCAGGGTGTTGGCGTCCTGCAGAAAAATGGACTTCATGCCCCCCTGAAACCAGTTCAATGCTGAATGAAACACCATCGGCTCATCCTCGTCTTGCTCGTGATGAAACGCCACCAGATCCTGAACGCTATAGCCACCGGTTTGTGTCTTCAATTCAACGATTTTGTCGATGTAACGACGTATGGTATCGATATCTTTAATGACATGATCAACCGGGCGGATACTGAACTTCTTTCCTTTATACAAACCGCAAAACTTACACTTGTTCCAGGGGCAATTGCGTGTTATCCGAAGCAACAAACTGTCTGCCTCACTGGGTGGACGAATCGGCCCCAGTTCAAAACCCTGATAGGTCTTTGGGGCGTTTATAAGTGTTCCATTCTCTTTCATGAATTATCCACAGTCGGGTGATACGTGATACATATTTTTACAAGTTTAACCTTGATTATATGATTGCAGGTTACTATAGTCAACTAGCATACCTTTTGTAACCTGATCAAAACCAACATAAAACCGGTAATTCAATGCGCAATTCAGAAACCAATGAAAGTATGGCAACCTGTTCGGAACCCTGTTCCATTGAAAGGGGAATGCGGGTCATAGGCGGCAAATGGAAGGGATCTATCCTATGGCATCTCAAGGATGGTCCCCTGCGATTTAATGAACTGGGCAGGCAATTGGGCGGCGCCAGTAAAAAAATGATCGATCAACGCCTGAAGGAAATGGAAGCTATTAATCTGGTAAAACGTCATGTTATCAGTACCAGACCCATTGCGGTTGCGTATGAGATCACCGATTTTGGTAAAACAGCTCTTGATGTACTGGAGGCGCTTAAAAAGTGGTCCGAAAAACATGACATATAGAATAGCCGGACGATTCATATGGTTCCAGGTACTGTTGATACTTTGCCATATGGTGGATCACTGAATGTGATCCGGTGGGGAAGATTGCGTTTTGTTTCGTTGCTACCATTACACAGCAGCAGCCTTGAACTTCTGTAAGTTAAACCTGTGAATGGTTACAGATATTTTTATCTGCACGTTTTAAAAAAGCCGGATTTTATTGCAATTTAAGATTGATTCTTAGGTGGACGTGTGGTAGTTTTATGTCGTGAATTTTCAATTACTCCATTATATTAATTGAATAATGGTTTACTGATTTCAAAAAAATTTCAGAAGGAGACGCAATGGCAATTTATAAAAAAGCTGTATTGTCCGTGTTCGTCCTGTTTTTCTTTTTTACGGCTCAAGCATTGGCCGTAATTGAAATTCAATGGTGGCACGCAATGGGTGGCCGACTTGGAGAAAAAGTTAAGGAGATAACACAGGGTTTTAATTCCAAGCAAAGTAAATATAAACTCATCCAGGTTTATAAAGGAAACTATGCCGATACTATGACTGCCGGTATTGCAGCTTTCAGGTCTAATAAACAGCCTCATTTCATGCAGGTTTTCGAAGTGGGAACGGCAACGATGATGGCAGCTAAAGGGGCTATATATCCTGTTTACAAGCTGATGGACGACACCGGAGAGCCATTTGATTCCAATGCCTACCTTTCCACCGTGACCGGGTATTATACCAGCTCTGAAGGCAAAATGCTTTCCATGCCTTTCAACAGTTCCACTCCAGTCCTTTTTTATAATGAAGAGGCTTTTAAAAAGGCCGGTCTCGATGTTAACAAACCCCCTAAAACCTGGCCTGAGGTCGCAACCTACGCGCGCAAGATGATTAAAGCGGGTTATAAATGTGGATTTTCCACCGCCTGGATATCCTGGATTCATCTAGAGAATTTTTCAGCCTGGCACAATGTACCAGTAGGTACAAAATCCAACGGATTTGACGGCCTGGATACAAAATACGTGCTTAATGGTCCCGCGCAAGTGAAACACATCCAGCAGCTGGCCGATTGGCAGAAGGAAAAAATCTTTGTTTATGGCGGAAGACGTAACCTTGGCAATGCCAAATTTTCATCAGGCGAGTGTGCGATGTATACAGAGTCTTCAGCGGGTTATGCTGGTTTTAAAAAAGCCGCCAAGTTCAAGTTCAGGACGTCAATGCTGCCTTATTGGCCGGATCAGGCCGGGGCCCCTCAAAATACAATCATTGGTGGCGCCAGCCTGTGGGTTCTTAGAGGGCACAGTCCCAAGGAATACGCAGGTGTCGCCAAGTTCTTTTCCTACCTGTCCAGTCCCGCTGTTCAAGCAGATTGGCATCAATTTACCGGGTATCTTCCCATTACCCACGATGCCTATACTATGACAAAAGGTCAGGGTTTCTACGAGAAAAACCCGGGGATGGAAACCGCTTTGAAGCAGATGACACTCAACAAGCCGACCAACAACTCGCGTGGATTGCGGTTTGGGAGCTTCCTGCAAATGCGCGGATTCGTTTATAACGAACTGGAAGCCATCTTTAACGGTAAGAAAACTGCCAAAAAAGGTTTGGGTGACGCAGTTGCAGCCGGTAACAAATTGTTACGGCGATTTGAAAAGGCGAACAAATAGCTTATTTTGGGAATAAATTATCAGGATAAGGTTTGGGCTGGTGATGTGCCGGCAAACAAACCTGTCCTGGTTTTGAAAAAATGAGAAAGTCGTGGTCTCGTGAATTCAGTGATGAAAAATTTCATTGTTAGCATAAGGATTCTTCGGTGACCTGAAAAAACTTTCGTTTCAGACGAATCGCTTTAACTTTCATAAAAATATAAAGAAAAAGCCCGCAGGGCATCCTGAGAGGGCTTGATGTTAGTTCCCCGAATGGAGGCGCTAGACTTTCAGTCGGCTATTTGAACGACTGCCTGCTTCAGTCGGGAGTCGTTCAATTGTCGGTCATGTAAACTACCTGTCATTCAAAACACAGCCTGGCACTTTAGCTAATCTTGTACTTTTGACACTTTCATCAATTATAGATTTAAGTCCCCTCCGAAAAGTCCTAAAATGGCATTTTGGGGAAATTTAGCATTTTTAACAGATTGATTTTATTGCTTTAAGAAATCGAACTGAAGGAACTCAGCTTTTTAAACAAATAGCAGGCTTACAGATGATTCAGCAACGCGTCGTATTCAACAATAAAGTCTTGCCCTACCTATTGATTGCCCCACAGGTTATCATCACTCTCGTTTTTTTCTTTTGGCCGGCATCGCAAGCACTTTATCAGTCCGTTTTGCAGGAAGATCCCTTCGGACTGGCTTCAACTTTTGTCGGACTGGATAATTTTATTGACATTTTTACCGACGAAATTTACCTGAATTCTCTGCTGACCACAGGGTTTTTCAGTATATCAGTTACTTTTTCATCTATGATCGTGTCACTTCTTTTGGCTGTCATGGCCAATCGGGTTTTATGGGGAGGGGCTATTTACAAAACGCTCCTTATCTGGCCTTATGCAGTCGCTACCATGATTGCGGGTGTGCTGTGGTTTTTTCTGTTCAATTCCACAGCCGGTATCATCGCCTATTTTTTAAGAGTGATGGAATACGATTGGAATCATGCGCTTAATACCGGACAGGCTATGTTTTTAGTCATTTTTGCGTCCGCCTGGAGGCAGATTTCCTACAACTTTATTTTTTTCCTGGCGGGGCTGCACTCCATCCCGCCGTCATTGATAGAAGCCTCAGCCATTGATGGGGCTTCTCCCTTTAAACGCTTCTGGACCATCGTTTTTCCCCTGCTTTCGCCAACCAGTTTTTTCCTGATTGTGGTGAACGTGGTCTATTCCTTTTTCGAGACGTTCGGAGTGGTGCATGCCATTACCGGAGGCGGTCCGGATTATGCGACCAATATTCTGGTTTTCAAAGTTTATCACGATGGCGTCCTGGGACTAGATATTGGAAGTTCTGCTGCCCAATCCGTCATTCTGATGTCGATCGTAATATTTTTAACTGTCATTCAGTTTCGCTATATTGAAAGAAAAGTGCACTACTAGGGAGAAGTTATTATGATCCATAATCGACCGTGGCTTTCATTCCTCACCCACAGCATACTGATACTAGGCATATTAATCCTGGTCTTTCCTATTTATGTGACCTTTGTCGCCTCCACCCGCTCCGTCGATTCAATCCTGGCCTCTCCGATGCCATTATGGCCTGGCATGGAACTTGTGAAGAACTACCTGGCAGCCCTGGCCGGCCCTTCTAAATCGGTTGGCGTATCGGTTGGTCAGATGATGTTAAATAGTCTGATTATGGCCCTGGGTATTGCGCTCGGCAAAATTACGATCTCCTTGATGGCAGCCTATGCTTTTGTCTATTTTAATTTCCGTTTCCGGAATCTTTTCTTCTGGATGATTTTTGTGACCTTGATGCTCCCGGTCGAGGTGAGGATACTGCCGACTTATGAAGTGGTTGCCAAGTTGGGGATGCTTAATACTCATGTCGGGCTGATATTACCGCTGATCGCTTCTGCTACCGCCACCTTTTTATTTCGCCAGTTTTTTATGACCATTCCCAATGAATTGTGTGAAGCGGCTCGGGTTGACGGAGCCGGCCCCTACCGTTTTTTTATTGATATTCTAGTGCCCATGTCGCGTACCTCCATCGCAGCCCTGTTTGTAATTCTGTTTATCTATGGATGGAATCAATATCTCTGGCCTTTGTTGATAACCACCGACGAAGGATATTATACCATGCTGATCGGAATTAAACGTATGCTGGATGTGGGCGAGGGGCAGATCGAATGGAATCTGGTAATGGCCAGTACGATACTGGCCATCATTCCACCGGTTTTCGTGGTGGTTTATATGCAGAACCTTTTTGTTAAAGGATTAACCGAAACCGAAAAATAGGAGCAAGATTATGTCAACCGCCAGCCTGGAAGGTATAAAAAAATCATTCGGCGATGTTCAAGTGTTGCACGGCATAGACTGTAAGATCCAGGAGGGAGAATTTATCGTCATCCTGGGTCCATCCGGTTGCGGAAAATCCACCTTATTAAGACTGATAGCCGGTCTGGAAAAAATCACTGTGGGAACAATTAAAATAGACGATCGGGAAGTGAATAACCTGGAACCTGCCGAACGGGATATTGCCATGGTTTTTCAAACCTATGCCTTGTATCCCCATATGAGTATTTTCAACAATATGGCCTACGGTTTAAAAATCCGGAAAATGTCAAAGGAAGAAATCAAGAAAAGAGTCTACAATGCTGCTGAAATCCTTGAATTAACACCTCTTTTGAAACGAAAACCCAAAGAGCTGTCCGGGGGGCAACGGCAGCGCGTGGCCATGGGGCGTTGTATCGTCAGGGAACCCAAGTTGTTTCTTTTTGACGAACCCCTCAGCAATCTTGATGCAAAACTGAGGGTGCAAATGCGTCTGGAGATCAGAAAACTGCACCAGAGACTCAATATTACCAGTGTCTATGTCACCCACGACCAGGTGGAAGCAATGACATTAGCAGATCGTTTGATTGTCATGGATAAAGGCTTCACGGCCCAGATCGGCTCCCCGCTGGATGTCTATGAAAGACCGGCCAATACTTTTGTCGCCGGTTTTATTGGATCTCCGGCCATGAATTTTATGGATGCCAAACTTGAAAATAACGGTAGATCAATTCGTATCTCGGAAAAAGAATATTTGGAGTTGCCGGGGAAAGGGCTGCCCGAACATATTGACAACAAGGTTAGAGCTGGTATTCGCCCAGAACACTTTGTCATCTGCGATGCAAAAGAGGCTCAAATAAAGCTGAAAACAGACGTGGTAGAAAAGCTGGGGGCCGACACGCTGGTTCATGGATTTACCCTGGAAAACAACATTGCCATGACAGTTTCTTTGGACGGAATTCAACATTTTGACGCAGATACGATTCTATCGTTTCGTATCCAACCTGACAAAATTCATATTTTTGAGTCTGAAAGTGGGAAAAGATTGAATTAGCCTGTCTTAATTGAAGTTATCGCTGTCTTAAAAATAAAGTAGATTACTGCGATTTTTCAATTCTCTGGCAGCATAGTTTGGTTTCCAATTACCCGTTGCGTCAACCACCTGTATTTGTTTTAGGGAAAGACAGGAAAATCAAGAGGATCCCGGCAATCACAAGGAAAGCGCCGAGTTGTTCCAATTCAGTTTTCGTTTGAGCTTATTAAAATCAGCCTTCAGGCTCCCCGGGTTAATTTCAGGTAGCGATAATGGCTTCGTCTTCAACGATGAGTATTCTGGCTTTTTCCATGATTATGTTTCGATGTTGAATTTTATGGTGAATTTAGTTCCGTTCTTACTTTCCATGTCTATTGATCCGCCAAGCTGGTTTTCAACTAAGGTACGAACAAGTTTAAGACCCAATGATTCTGAATTTTTCCAATCCATGTTTTCTGGCATCCCAACTCCATCATCTTTTACGACTAATTCAAATTCTATATCCGTTTTCTTTATACTCACTGTGACTTCTCCAGATCTATCTTCAGGGAAACCATATTTGAGCGAATTGGATATAAGTTCATTGATTATCAAACCTAAAGGGTAGGCGTGATTTAAACTAATTGGTGACTTCTCAACATCACTATTCAATTTTACCTGGCCATGATTTATTGAATAAGTTTGAAAAATAGAGTTTGTTATCTTAGACAAATAACCTTTCAGATCAATTTCGGATAATTTTTCTGAATCATGCAGTATTTCATGAACCGCTGACATTGCATAAACTCGGCTTTGACTATCTTTTAAAATTTCTTTGATTTTGTCATCTTCAATATTGTTTGATTGAAGTTTAAGCAAGCTATTGATGACTTGCATGTTGTTCTTGACCCGATGGTGAATTTCATGGAGAAGGATTTCTTTTTCTTTGAGGGATGCTGCGATTTGTCCTTCTGCCTTCTTGCGCCTAGAAATATCCTCGATAACAGTAATGAAATATTTAGGCTTTCCTTTAAGTTCTCTTAACAAATTAACAGTGAGGTTAATCCACACGATTGAGCCATTCTTATGGAAATAGCGCTTTTCCATTGAATAAGTCTGGATTATATTATCCAAAACCTGATTTACATTTTCCAAATCGGCATCCAGATCATCTGGGTGTGTAATATCTTGAAACGTTCGCTCAAGAATATCCTTCCGGGTATATCCAATGATGTTACAAAATCGGTCATTTATCCTAAGAAATTTTCCATTTGGAGCGACATGAGCTAAGCCAACAGCAGCTTGTTCAAATGTACTCCGAAATTGTTCTTCGCTTTCTCTGAGTGCAGTTGTTTTTTCGTCAACAGCAGACATCATTTCATTGAAACTCTTACCTAGAACCCCAACCTCATCAATTCCTGACACTTGGATTGTCACAGAGTGATCACCTTTACTCACAAGTTTGGTGCTGGAGACAAGTTGTGTAATATGGCGAGTGAGCATAAAACCAATAATGTTGAGTAAAATAATAGTTAAAGCTACTTCAGATATCGCAATGAGTGATCCTTGAAAAATCAGTGATTTTTTCGATTGAATCAGATGAGCCAGTGATAAACCAAATCGAACCTCTCCGATTATTTCTCCTGCAAGTTTGAGTGGAGCTGAGGCGTTGAGAATAGACTGGTCTGCAATGATTTTGATATTTTCAGTTATTATAGGAAGGTTTTCCAGATTTACATTTCCTCCACTCCCATAGAGTTGTCCCGACTCATCAAGGATCACAATATAGCTGATACCGTGATGATCATCGACAATCAGATCATTCAAGAAATCTTCAATTGAGGCGAAATCCCGCTGGAACAGCAAAGGAGCTAGAGCAGCATTTAGCAAAAGTGGAATTTCTCGAAGATGGGATTCAGCGTATTTCTCTGTAGCAATGTTCAGCAACCTGACACTGTTTGATAAAAGTAAGCCTAGCATGATAATTTCTACGACCACACTTGCAAGTACAAGTTTTAACCGTAATGAGCTCCTGATTTTTCTGATTATCATGGCACCTCAATTCCAAAAATGGCTTCAACATACGGGTCTAATTCAGCCATAGTTTCATCATTGATATGTACCAAGTCCTCCAACCCCGTTGCTTCAAGATATTTTCTCCCCGCGTTTGTTATCGAGAAATCAAGGAATACGTTTTTGATTTGATTTACCATCTTCAATGGCATTTTCGGATGCGCCATTATCAAAAAGCCTGGAAAATCTGCAGACGCATCCAACACTTTTACTTGATTTTTGTATTTTTTTTGATATGTTCTCCATGGGGCATTTCCCATCACAGCTACAGAAACCTGATGGTTCAATAAAGATAGCAAAGCACTACTATGGGATGGGGTAACGACTATCGTCACAGTTTTTCCAATCTGAAGACCACTCCTTTTAAGTGCCTTGACAGCAACATGATGAATAATTGCCCGTGGCGGGGGCAGTGAAATTTTTTTACCAGTAAGGTTTTGCAGTTTGCTGATAGATGAATCCTGTCTAATCAAAAAAATTGGTCGACCTCGATGCCTGGACATAACAACTCTCTGGTAACCAGATTCAAATTCAGCTAACCGTGCCATATGTGGAGCTGTAAATATTATGTCATATCGTTTCTCTTTTGTCCGAAATTGAAATTCTTTGAAATTGGGCGCACTGATGATAATAATCCTGCTGTTTAAGTTTTCCTCTAAGTATTGTTTTAAGGGACTATGAAGCTCCATTAATTTGGCCGGACTAAAATACGGAAGAAATCCAAACTCTAATTTAGGATCAGACGCAGATGCAGGCAAGGTTGAAAAGGCAAACCAAATTAATATTGCCAGAAAATATATTAAGCGCATAGTTTTTACCGTCAAAAAATTGACAATGCGTAGCAGATACAGTTTAACAGACTTGTCTTGATTAATGACATCCCTTAGATTATCATTCCAGGATATATTTGCCAACAAAAACAGAGGAAATGAGTGAGGTCAATAATATGCTAATTCTAGAACAGAGTGCGTTTAATGACTCAGTTTGAATTATTAAGATTAGTTTTTCTAGATTGAAAAAAGTCCAGCCCAAATCCCAGACCTGTTTAGCCCTTTTTGTAGTGACATAATGTAAAGGATTTTATCCATAACGCCATAAGGCAAAATACTGCTGGTTA
>JABGPJ010000045.1:0-3245 GCA_018645005.1 Deltaproteobacteria bacterium
AGTAATTTTTGAGCCGACCCTTAAACCAACAATTGATACCAGATGAAACAGAAAATAAGCGCATAAGGAGACTCTCATGTTCTATCAGTTAACCAACGAACAGCTTATGATTCAATCCATGGTTCGGGAGTTCGCCAAAAAAGAGATTGCCCCAACAGCCATGGAGCGGGATGAGACAAAGGAGTTTCCTGGAGAGAACTTGAAAAAAATGGGAGAGCTTGGCCTCATGGGGATGATGATCCCGCCTGAATATGAGGGTGAAGGTGCAAATACAGTCAGTTATGTCCTGGCACTCTCGGAAATCGCCTATGCTTGCGCCTCAACTGCCGTTGTGATGTCAGTCCATAATTCTATCGTTTGTGAGAGTATTCACAGATATGGCAGCCATGAACAAAAAGAGAAGTATTTGTTTCCCTTGACATCCGTTGAGGCGATCGGCGCTTTTGCCCTGACAGAACCCCATGCGGGTTCGGATCCGGTTGCACAAACAACCACTGCTGTCCGGGATGGTGACAGCTATGTTCTGAACGGCAATAAATGCTTTATTACCTCTGGTTCCAACGCCGGCATCATCATTGTGACTGCCAAAACCGATGAAATAACGCCTCACAAAGGAATCAGCGCATTTATCATTCCCCAGGGAACCCCGGGTTTAAAAGTCGGACATATCGAAAATAAAATGGGACTGAGGGCCTCAGACACGACGGACTTAATCCTGGAAAACTGCAGGATTCCCGTTGAGGACCGATTGGGCGAAGAGGGTCAGGGATTTAAAATCGCCATGACCGGTTTGGATTGCGGACGAATCGGAATTGCAGCACAGTCTATCGGCGTGGCACAGGCGGCAATGGATGCTGCAGTCCAATATGCAAAGAAAAGAGAACAGTTTGGACAGAAAATCTCAAAATTTCAGGGCCTACGATGGATCATTGCCGATATGGCTACCGAAATCGAAGCCGCGAAACAGCTCACTTTTTCTGCGGCAGCCATGAAAGATAGAGGTGAAAAATTCACTGTCCCTGCTTCCATTGCAAAGCTGTACGCTTCGGAGATGGTCAACCGGGTTACAGCCAAAGCTTTACAAATGCACGGTGGGTACGGATTCATCAAAGATTATACCATCGAGCGTCTGTACCGGGATGCTCGGGTTTTCACGATCTACGAAGGAACGTCTGAAATTCAAAGAATTGTTATTTCTAACAGCGTACTTAACGATAAACGGCTGAAATAGCGTTATTATTGCCAAGGTGCATTTCCAATTGAAAATTCCTCTACTGATAGCAGGAAGCATTTCTTTGCTCAACATGAGGAACCTACATCCGATTTAAAGTCAGATTGGACCATTAACTCAAATAAGGAACCTGCCATGCTCGTAAAAAACTGGATGAATAATGATTTTGTCACCATCAAATATGGTGATTCCATGCAGGAAGCCATCAGGTTGCTGCAGGAGTACCAAGTTGAACTACTGCCAGTCATGGATAAAAAAAAACTCGTGGGAGTTATTACAGATCATGATCTAAAAGAGGCATCCGCTTCTAAAGCAACCAGCCTGGACGCGCATGAAGTATTATACCTGATTTCAAAAATCAAGGTGAAGGACATCATGTCAAAAGAGCCGATCACAGTTCATGCAGAACTGACTATCGAAGAAACAGCTCAAATACTAATGGACAAAAATATATCCGGAGCGCCGGTGGTTGACGATGATGGTTTAGTGGTCGGCATTATCAGCAAGACTGAATTATTTAGAGTCATTATCAGCCTTACCGGAGTCGGAGCCAAAAGGGGGATACAATTTGCTTTCAAAGTTGAAGATCGACCCGGATCCATTAAGGAGGTTGCGGACATCATCCGTAAAAACGGCGGTCGTATGGAGAGTATTCTCAGTACACATAAGGATGTGCCCGCCGGATTCCGAAAAGTCTATATTCGTATGTATAATATCGATCGGGATAAAACCCAACAGCTGAGAGACGAACTACATGGCGTGGCAGACCTGCTTTATTATGTTGACCACATGGAAAACAAAAGGGAGATTTTTTCTCCATAGGTCTCACTTTCAAGCTTATTCAATCTGGCAAAATTAATCATTTCGAGTTGATTTCCAATACATTTTATATCGACAGAGCCGGATCAGAAGAATAGACTTCAACTCAAAGAGGAGGGAATTTAAGGTCAGCGCATTCCTATTAGATCGCTTCATCAATAATCAAAAAGCGGTCGCCCGATATGGGAAGAAGCCTATTCAGCGCTGGCGATTCAGGTGCAACTTTGAAACAAGTCAATCAAACTCTGTTCTTAATTCGATTACCACTTTTCAGCACCATTGCCCATTCATCAACTTGAGTTGATGAAAAATTATCAGAGGAAGAAGAAAAGCAGTAATAGCTAAAGAACGGAGCATACCCGGAAAAACACTAACACTCACATTTGGTGAAAGATCGGACAGATATTCCGTACCTTGCCATAGAACTGACAAGCCATGCGGGACATCCGTTATCCAATAAACGATCCAGGTTAACTGTATACATATTTTAAAAGATGACGAAAAAACGTAGTAAACCAGAATTCTATTCACGGTTCATGGAAAAGGATTTTTTCCCTGAAGCCAATAAGAATATCAAGTATCACGAATCCCACAATTATTGGATATTCAAAACCGGGCAAAAAATCTACAAAGCAAAAAAACGTGAAGAGGCAAAGAGCACAGCATCACTGGAGGAGATTTTCTGCCAGGAAACGATACGCCGCATTCTGGACCACTCCCCAACATTGCAGCCAGAAATAGCCACGATCAAGCAGGATCAGCAGAGCTTTCAAATTGATCGGAACAATCAAATTTCGACTCCTCCATTATATTTTGTTATCATCATGGATCAGCTCGCTGACCGATATTTCCTAAGCAATATAATCAGTAAGGGGAAACTGACTGAAAAAACAATAGATAACGTCAGCCGATTTTTATTTCAACTCCATGAGAAGGCCGTGCCTACATCATCCAAAGACGAAGGCACATCTGTGTTGATACTGCAAAAACTGAAGGACCTGATTTATCAATCGAAAAAATACTTGGGGGACACCATTTCACAACCCATGATTGATATGACATTACGACCGTTGGAGAAGTACATTGTTGATAACCGAAAGCTCTTGTTGCGTCGAAATAAAAGGGGACTTATCAGAGAAGTTCATGGCTGTTTTATCCCGCGAAAAATATACGCAAGTAAGGAAACGGTTCTCGC
>JABGPJ010000045.1:3345-6377 GCA_018645005.1 Deltaproteobacteria bacterium
GGAAAACAAGCGTAAAGCTACTGCATATTACGAACAGGCTATTGAAGTTGTCCATCAATTGTGATTTAATATAAGAAAAAGTCCGTTTTTTCCTTCCGGTGGGTTACAAAATTCGGTTTGCTAGCATAACCAGGTTAATTAATTAGAGAATTACGTTTATAAAACGATCTTTGTAATGACCACGCAACGTGGTTCCTCTCATTGTGAATAGATGTTTTATATTTACCATTAATAACCAGAAAAACCCCTAGGTTACAGCAAGATAAGGATACAGTCACCCGTTCGTTAAAAGATAACACCGTTCACTCTTTTGGCAGACGGATTGATCGGGCACAAAACCCATCAAAGGACGACCGTGTTGTTTGCTCCTGGAGGTTGGTCAAACTCAGTCCAAAGAGATCTATGAAATTTCGTTTACTGTTGATCCTTGTCTTTGTCATCACCTGTCAAAATGCCCTGGCTGAACGCTTCATCCCTGAATCCGATGTCCTCAAACGAGTCCTGACAATCGTTAATCAGCTCTATGTAGATAACAATAGAGTGGTCGCCCCCAAAATGCTGGAAGGAGCGCTGGATTATCTATCAAAAAGCGTCGCTCCTGTTTTGACAACTTATGCAGAGGAAGAATCTGCTGTTGAAGTTAAAATCAGTGTCGATCAATACACACGTTCTTTTCGGTTCAACAAGCCTGCCAACACAGATGAACTCGATCATATTCTCCAGCTTCTGATTCGGTTTGTAAAACAGCATCTGGACGAAAACGAGAAGCTGGAAAATGTGGATTATGCCGTCATCAATGGATTTCTACGGCAGCTTGATCCTCATTCCTCTTTTTTGATCCCTGAGATTTACTCCGATTTCAGTGCCAGCACCTCAGGGAATTTCGGTGGCGTCGGCATGATGATCGGCCTGAGAAAGGGCGCTTTGACCATCATCGCTCCTATTGATGATACTCCCGCTTCTCGCACTGGTTTGAAGGCCAAGGACAAGATTGTTCAGATTAATGAGGAGTCGACCATCAACATGTCTCTGACTGATGCTGTTAAAAAGCTGAGGGGGGAAAAAGGCACGAAGGTAGAAATCTTCATCATGAGAAAGGGGTTTACATCACCGAAAAAATTTACAATTATCCGCGATCTCATTAAAATCACAAGTGTTGAATCCTATTTATTTGAAGAGAACGGCCAGCGGGTCGGTTATCTGAAAATCAATACATTTCAACAAAACACCATGGATGAGATCAATTCCCACCTGGGGGACCTGGATTATGACCTGAACGATTTTCAGGGGCTCATCATCGATCTCAGAAACAACCCGGGTGGTTTGCTGGATCAGGCCATTAAAGTAAGCGACCGATTTCTCAGCGATGGGGTGATTGTATCAACAGCCGGCCTTAAGGCCAATTCAATAAAGAGTTATAAGGCACACTGGTTTAGAAGTATTGAAGATATTCCCATCATTGTTGTTGTTAATAACGGCTCCGCTTCTGCCTCAGAAATTGTGGCCGCCGCTTTGAAAAAAAACAGGCGAGCCATGGTCATCGGGATCCAGACTTTCGGTAAAGGGTCCGTACAGCAGGTCATTCCATTCAAAGATGGTTCTGCACTGCGGTTGACAACATCAAAGTATCTGACCCCCGGTAACATTTCAATTCAATCAGTGGGTGTGACGCCTCATATTGCTGTGACTCCATACTATATCTCCTCCGATTTCCTGCATGTCACATCTCCCAAACTGGATAAAGGTGAAAACAGCCTTAACCAGAATTTTGCAGAATGGGGGGATAAGGCCGAAAAACCCTTAAAAACCATTTTTTACCTTTTCGACGATGAAGATAAAAAAGTGGACGAAGAGGACGAAGAGGAGGCCGACTTAAAAGTCGTTAAGTTGAAGCGGCTTAAAAAAGATTTTCTGATCCAGGCAGCCATCAGGATTCTCCGTGAGAATAACAAAAAAGAGTTTGATAACCTGCTTCACAGTGGACTCTCGCATTTTAATAAGGAACAGCAAATTCAGGAACAGAAACTTGTTGATCGATTCGCTTCTTTTTCTATCCCCATTGATTGGAGATCATATGACATAGAAGAACAGGGAACCATCAAGAGCAGTGTCTGGCTTGAAAGTAAATCTGTTTCTGGAACAAAAGAGATCTGGCAAAAACAGAAGGGACCCATTCCGGCAAATAGCGAAATCAGGCTGTATCTCGTAGCAGAAAACACTGGAAAAATACCGATAGCTAAACTGATGGCAATCACGGCATCTAAAAATGAGGTTTTCAATGACAGACAGTTCGCTTTTGGAAAGCTGGATCCTGGTAAATCGAAAAAGTGGTACATCCCCATTAAGATCGCTGAATCGTCTCATTCCAGAAATAACTTGATCTCACTGGTTTTTACCGATCAGCGGAAAAGAACCATCCATAAGGATGCCATTGACCTGATCATCAAGGAAGACAACCGACCGCTCTTTCATTACACAGTGACACCTTATGAAAATGGTAAGTTTAAATCGGCTGGGAACGGAAACAATATTCTTGAAAATAAAGAATCTATAGCGGTGAAAATTGATGTTACCAACACTGGCGCAGGAAAATCCGGTCCTTTGACAGTTCTTCTTCGAAATGGAGAAGGAAAAAATATCTTTTTAAAGAAGGGTCGGCAGAATATTGACTCCCTGAAACCCCGTGAAACCAGCAGTGCCGTTCTTGAATTTGATTTAAGGGAAACCCCACAGGATAGGGATCTTGATTTTTCATTAAACATCCTGGACGGGACATTTCCCTTGTCCTCTATTAGCCAGAAAATCAAGCTTCAGTTGGACAGGGCTGCGCTGGCACACTCGAATACACCTCCGGCAATTCAGCTGAATTCAGAACAGTTATTGAGCACCGCGAGCGTCTTTGAACTTACTGGTAGAATTAATGATCCGCAGGGTGTAAAAGATATGTATGTTTTTCAGAACAAGAAGAAAATCTATTATAAAAATTTTATCAAACAGGCAAATCGCAAAACAGTCGACTTCGCCTTAGAGTT
>JABGPJ010000045.1:6477-7654 GCA_018645005.1 Deltaproteobacteria bacterium
GCTTAATAACGCTGCTAATCAATATCTTTTCAACATGGGAGTAAAGAATGGCTCGTGAAACGATCGTAAAAAGTCCGAATCTCGTTCATCCGGAAAAACCAAGTGCCGTTGGTTCTCGTAACAGTTTGCATCGGCAGGATCGGGATGAATATGAAGAAGCCAAAGGGATCATAGACGAGGAAGTTGACAAAATCCTGAATCACATTCACGCCAAGTTACCCCCGGAAGTATTGGAAAAACTTGACGTAATGGGTTCTGTCAAATCGAAATTACATAACTATTTCAACCAGGATTTCCAGAACATGCTCAATCGTTACCTTGTAACGATGGAAGATGAGATGAACAAGAAGATCCGGGATCTGATTGACAAGGAAGAAACAAGAACCCTGAATAAATACACTCCCCGGGAGATAACCGAAATAATTACTCGGATCGGCGATTCGGAAACGTTTAATACTGAGGATATCGAAAAGTCTGTTGTCAATATGTACAGCCATCTTCAGGGGCATATTGAGCGCGGTGTTGCTGAACTCGAGACCAATACAAACGCCCTGCTTCGGGAAAAAACAGATGTCGGGGTTTTCATACGGGGTGAAAACTCTTATGCCATAGAAAAATGCACCTTTAAGGATAATAGCAGGCGCCCCAAAACCGTAATGGACCTTAAATTATCCATCAGCATCCTTGATTCAGAGCTGATCAGCCGTATCTATCATTACCAAGTGCCTGTAACTTCCATCATCAAAGATATCGTCGCAAAAAATATACACGAGTTGATTGACAAAGAGATTGATGAAATCAACCAGCAGTTGGTTGATGAAGGCAAAGAGGAGATGAGTGACTCAGAAAGGATTTTCGAAAAACTTCGGGTCATGGATAAGTATATTTCAGACGATAATACAGAAGAGTCCAAAAGATATCAGTTTGTCGCAAAGAAATTCCTGGATTCTGTCGATGGCATTCAGGCTGAAATTGAATCCAAGGATTATAATTCACTGAATATCAGGGAAAACATCAAAAAAATCATTGACAACGAAAACATCCGCAACCGTGGATTTAATACTGCAGTCAACTCAATTACCTCTATCCTCGACAATAGCAAGATGGGATATCAGTTCATTGAGAACTATAAGAACGCCAGAGAGTGCATCATCAGAGAGTACGAAGAGGAAGATGT
>JABGPJ010000045.1:7754-10790 GCA_018645005.1 Deltaproteobacteria bacterium
GAGCAGTTTGAGGAGTTCATGAATCAGATAAATCCGTATCATGTTCAACCCGGTCTACTCCTGGACATCGATATCATCAGCATCAAAAAGAAAAAAACAACCATGATGAATATGGCCAATGTCATCAATGAGTTTCTTTATTCGGTATCCAAGGGGTTTTCAGACACAATTGTCGATGAACAGTCGGTGATCAATGGTAATGAGATTCAAGAAAACCAATATGTCGGTCTTCACGAATAAGATTGTGTCAGATTCGCACCCGGCAGATTGCCGGGGCGGTCAGTATTAAAGCCGCGAGACAAACCGGTTGATGAAACGTCGCAAACAGGACAGTCAATTCAGAACAGTGCATGCAGTTACACAATATCCTGATCACAAACGGCACCATTGTAACCCTCTCCGCCGATAAACTACCGCACAATCCGGTATTCAAACCAGAAGGCAAGGAAGTCACTACCCAGCTCACTGAATATTTAAACACCACTCAAATACCTCGGGGAACCATTATCAACCTCGTGTTTGATCAAAAGTATATCCACTACCAACATTTCAGTTTCCCCCTCTTACGCGGCCGTAAAATCCGTCAGGTTCTGCAATTCGAACTGGAGGACACCCTCCTGAAAGAGGCAGAAAACTACGTCTACAGTTACGCCACCCAATCCATCAAGGGTTCAGGAACGACAAGCGCTGGTGTTTACCTAATGGAAAAAGTCCTGCTGGATGAGTTGGTCTCCTTATTCAAAGGGTTCAACCTTGAGTTACGCTGGGTAACTTCACTGGAGAACTTGATGGATCTTGAGTTTCGCAAAAATACCGATCCAGGAAACAGGATTCATGTTGAACTATCTGAAAAGGAAAAATCGGCACGACTTTTCGTCTATCGAAATGGATTTCTCGTCGGTTTGACGGCCCTATCAGCACAACGAGCCGGCGATGCTCAAATAGAAGGAGCAATATGCCAGGACTTTTTGGATCAGATCAATCAGAGAGCCAATGCCATTCGGCTGATGGAAGCCGACATCAGCGATATTTCAATCGATGGAACACCAAGTAACCAAATAACCGTTGATGAACAGCAGGAACTGAGTATCAACAAGGAATATCAACCTGAACCAGCCCAAGAAAATAACAAACCCGGAATTGATCTCCCGGCTCCGCGATTAGATCACCCAAGAAGAATTAATTTGATAACGTCCAACTTTCTTGTCTTTCAGGAATTAAAAAAACACGCACGGTCTTTGATGTTCACAGCCGGTGTTTTTATGCTCAGTGTTGTACTTTACATCTCAGCCCTGGGTTATCGCGGATATTACGACAATCAATATTATGAACAACTTAATCATCAATTAGATCAGACTATAGAAAAATATCTGCCTAAAGGGGCATCGAAAGCAAACGCAATCTACATCATTAAAGAACAGGTTCAGAATCTCAATCTTGAAAAAGAGAAAAACAGAAAGTTTAAACACCGAAATTATCGAGTTTCCAAAGCATTGACTGAGCTTTCTCTTTTAAAGATAGACATACCGTCAGTAACACTGATTCGGTTTTCACTGAATGACCAGTCGATTCGCTTCCAGGGGCAGACGGCATCGATGTCGGAATTCGATATTTTGAAGGCAGCGTTGCCTCGGATCTATCCTCCGGACTCTTACCGTATCAACACCAATGAGAAAAACCGGGGCTCAGAATCTGTTGAGTTTTCAACAACTATACAGTTTAAACCTTCGCAATAGCGTTTTTACGGCACAAAATGGAACTGAACCGACGAGAAAAAGCCTGGATCCTGGCAGCACTGTTGATATTTCTGCCATTGCTGTTTTTTCGCTTCGCTTTATTGCCGTTGAATGATTATCGTCAAGAACAACGACTTGCCATAAGCCGTTTAGAAAGTAAAATCCGGCAAATCAATCGTCTGGGGCAAGAATTGAAACATCTTGAGAAGACCAGAAAGAGTCAATCAACTTCATTGAGCAAAAGAGTTGACCGGATCCTGCGACGCCATCAACTCAAATCCCGATCTAGAACCATTGTGGACAATATCACAGACGGACGACAACGCCTGGTTTTGAAGCTGGAAGAGATTAATCTTACTGAACTAATCAACGCGATACATGGCATTGAAAACACTTCACCAGTCATTGCAATTGAAAGCATCGAGATCAACCCTGCTTATCAGAATAAAAAACGGTTTCGGCTATCGTCTGCTTTAAGTAGCTGGTAAGGATTTCTACCTATGTTAAAAAAATTCATTACATTTCTCCTTTCCACAATATTGTTGTGCCTGATGCTGTTCATGTCGTTCTGGCTCAGTATATCAGACGAGAAACTGGCCGGCTGGCTGGAATACAGATTGAACCAGTCGCTCCCTCAGCAGGTAAGGGCTGAGATTAGCGCAGTCCAGACACGGTATTGGGGGCTTGAAATCGAACAAATAGAGCTAAAAAATGCTGCCGGGCAGCTGGAATGGCTCAAAGTGAACACTTTCAGGATCCATTTCGATTTAGCATCTATTTTTTTCCGACAAGCGCTTCCTTATGACTTCAAGCTTTATGGTGGTCAAGGGAGTGGATCCTTGAGTTTCTCACCGGATCTCAGAGTCAATTTAAAAATCGTGAAGCTGGAACCGAATTGGAACCCTTTTATCCGCAGCACCAGACTTGTTCAATCCAATCCACTTTTGGATCTTGATGGAAGCTTCGTACTGAGTACCCTGGCTGGAGTTATCCAGATCAAGATAAAAGACATCAACGTGACCGGCAAAAAAATGTATACCAGCTTGCCACTTGATCTGCCCGACACCCGCTTAACAACCATCGAAACAAAAATAGCTCTGAACAACAACCAATTGGATTTGGCAGTTGTAACAGCGGGGGATATCAATACCCTGCTTGAAGGAAAGGTAAAAATTAATTGGAAACGGATCCAACGGTCAAGGATCAATTTAAATCTGACTGCCGATGTCACAAAACTTTATCAAGCCAAGCTTGGGCTAATCAACAACATCATCAGCAGTTATCGTAATAAGAAAGGCAA